>CAZWHH010000343.1:0-3409 GCA_964633615.1 uncultured Bacteroidales bacterium
GTTTATTCAATTGCTGTTTACCATCATGCGGATTCGTGTTGCTTTTGATATATTCATCAATCAGCTTCTGTCTTTCTTCTTCCGTTTCTACAGATTTGTAAGCTTTTATAGTCTCCTGGTTGATCATGTCTGGCTGGGGAAATACCAACTGGAATAAAGAATCATTTTTGAAATCATTCCAGTCGATGGCATTCAGGACATGCCTTGTAGCCATAAATCGGTAAATCTTAATAAACAACTCTCTTTCCTCGATATAGCCAATATTAATTCCATTATCTTTCAAAATGGATACAATTTCTCTGAAACCCTTCAAGCCGGCATACTGCTTTTTTGATTCAAATAGTTCCTCCCTGTCTCTGATGATACCAGAATACTGTGGATAATTCATTTGTAGTCTTTGCAGCAAACCTGTGGGTAAAAGGTTCTCTTTTTCAATTATAGAATGCGTTTCTTTTGAAAAATTATACCGTTTCAATGTATTTTTTACTGAATCATGAAATTCGGACTGCGTAAGTTCCGAAATTGCATTTGTTTTCTGTTCCATGGTTTATTCAATTTAAACTATTTGACTTGTTGTTTTATCTTATCTTTTCTTTTTTATTAAATGCTATTTATGAAATTAAGTATGATTAATCATTTGAAAAATTTAGCAATTATTGATTAACAATCCATAACATTTCAGCACTTTCCTTTCCAATATTAGAGAAAAGATGATATTGACTGGATTTGAAATAAAAACTATCTCCTTCCTCTAAAATATATTCTTTAGTATTTAGCGTAACTTTAATATTTCCCTTTAAAACAAAACAGAATTCCTGCCTTGGATTTTTACTGGTCATTATTTTCGTTGAATCTGCATCTTTTTCAAATTCAATTATGAATGTATCCATTTCTTTTTTCGGATCGTGATTTGATAATAAAAATAACCTGGTTCCCTTGTCATTTTTCTTAACAAATTTTCGGTCTTTCACTTTTAATAATGGATTGGCAACCAGGGTTTCGTATTCACCAATTAATTCTCCAACGGTAGTTTGCAGTACATCTGCAATTTTCATCAAGGTTAAAATAGAAGGGAATGCTTTGGCTCGCTCTATCTGAGATATTAAACTGGACGTCACACCAATTGAATTGGCTAAATCATTGGAGTGAATGTTAAGATATTCCCGTCTTTGTCTTATTTTATCACCAATTTTGTGCATTATCCTTTGAAATAAATTTATTATAATATTAAGTATTATTTTACAAATTAAATATAATTTAATGATTTTCACAAAAAATAATGTGATATTATAATGCAATGATAATATGTTATTTAACACAATAGTACTCTAACCTGAATTATTCATTTTTTGCGAATAAATCAGTCTTTTAGAAAGCCAGCTTTTTTCTAATAGTTTGTTTTTCCTGTAATGTTAATAAAATTAATTTTTAACCATTTAAAGATCAAACAATTCAATTCTTGTCCGGTTGCCTGAAATTTTGTAATATTGTTATACGTAGGTAAGAATTTATAAGGAGGATTTATTATGCAAATACAAATCGATCATGTACAGTTAGAAACGGGTCAGGGCGATATTGCCAGTCAGCCCGATATGACTGCTGTAGTTAATGCAGCCAATGCCCGCCTGGAAACAGGAGGCGGTGTGGCAGGTGCCATTCATCGCGCTGCTGGTCGGGGACTTGCAGAAGAGTGTCGGCCAATGGCTCCGATCCGCCCCGGTCAGGCTGTGATATCAGGTGCGCACAACTTGCCCAATGATTATGTGATCCATTGCCTGGGGCCGGTATACGGGTCAGATAAGCCCGAAGACAAGCTTCTGGCCGACTGTTACCGGAATGCCCTGAAAATTGCCGAAGAAAAAGGGATTGATTCGGTTGCCTTTCCTGCCATTTCAACAGGGGCTTTTGGTTACCCTTTGGAAGCAGCTACCGACATAGCGCTTGAAGCAGTAAGGGGGATGATCCCCGATCTTCAGCAGGTCAGTTTGATCCGCTTTGTCTTATTTAGCGGACGGGATTACTGGGTTTATGAAGAAAAGCTGAAGGCTTTGGAAGAATGATAAGGAAAGCTTTTAGTTATACCGTAGAATTCCAAATAAAATAAAAAATTCTTAGACTGGTTCAAGCATCCGTGTGGCCCCGAATATGGGGCACAAGGACGCTTGCGTCAGGGGTAGGGCATTACTTGCTTTTCTTGAGTATGACATTCAACGGGATAAAGGCGCCAATTTTTAATCCCAAATCCGCTTTGTCCGCCGGAGAAAACAGAAAGGCGAAGATATTGCCTCCTTTGAATTTGATGTTGGGCCCGCCCTGCAAAATAAATTTGTTGTTGTCGGCCATGTATTCGGCCGAGGCCACAAACGAAACGGGAATTTTCTTATCCATGCCGATAAACCAGTATTCGTTGAACGTATAATAACTGTTCATAAATGGCGTATAACCGGCGGAGAAATACCACTTTTTGTTCCACATCAGGCCGAATTCGCCATGTAAGCGTAAGGCCTCGGAACGGTTGCCGTCGAAATCATAAATCACTAAAGGGTTCACGCGGGCTCCCAAAATCAGTTTATACGGTTTTTCGGTGCTTTTCTGTGAAAAGGAAAGGCTTGCTGTTGCCAGGAAAAGGGTAATCAATAATAGTTTCTTCATAACTAATAATTTTTAATGCCAGATATTCTAATAAGTATAATATCAACAGCAAAATTACCATAAAGTTCGTGCAATAATGTTGCAAACTCATTCGCAGCGGTGACATACGCCGTTAATAATGAATTGGGTGTTTTCGAGGGTATAGCTCTCGGGCAGGTATCCCTACAATGTCCATTGCGAAATACCTGCAGATGTTCAGATTTTTCCCCTGGCTTTAATTCCATTATGCCTGTTGGCAAATGCCACCAGCGAGAGCATCACCGGAACTTCAACCAGTACGCCTAATACCGTGACCATTGCTGCAGGCGACTGCAAGCCGAACAGTGCGATGGCCACTGCTACAGCCAGCTCGAAGAAATTGCTGGCGCCAATCATGGCAGCCGGAGCCTTCACATTATGCTTTAGCTTCAGGAAACTTCCCCCATACCAGGCAACAAAAAAGATGAAGTAGCTTTGAATGACCAACGGTACTGCTACCATTACTATTAATAATGGTTTTTCAATGATCCTTTCTCCCTGGAAGGCAAATAAGAGGACCAATGTAGTCAGCAGAGCGATGATGGATACGGGCTTGAATTTGGGAAGAAAAACATTCCGAAACCATTCTTCTCCCTTTTTCCATATCAGCCGTTTTTGAGTTATCACGCCTGCAACAAGGGGTATGACTACGAAAATGATGATACTCGACAAAAGTGTTCCATAAGGTATAGTAACGTTTGTAATGCCCAGAAGAATTCCAACGATAGGGATATAAGCA
>CAZWHH010000344.1:0-3405 GCA_964633615.1 uncultured Bacteroidales bacterium
AAGTTATTACGGTACCACTCCCTGCAATCGTATTGATAAACCCTACCAGAAATCCGGCGATAATAAGTAAGGAGATGATTTGCCAGGAATATAGTTCCAGGTGATCAAGGAGATCGATTGCAAGCATAGTTTCAGTTAAAGTGAGCTGGCAAAAATATAATTTTTAAGAGAATTAAGCCAGCAATGAAAAAAAATCCCGGCTTCTCTTATTAAAAGCCGGGGATTTTGATTTACTTATCTTCAGGGATTTTTTGGATCACATCAACGAGTAAATTCCAGAATTTTTGGGTAGTCTCAATGCTGATTCTTTCTTCAGGGGTATGTGCCCCTTTGATTGTTGGCCCAAATGAGATCATATCAAGGTAAGGATATTTTTGCAGGAACAAACCACATTCCAGACCTGCATGAATGGCTTTCACTTCCGGATCCGTATCAAAAAGTTTTTTATAAGAGTCCCTTGTAATTTTCATGATTTCAGAGTCTGTATCCGGTTGCCATCCCGGATAGCCGGCAGAGTGTTCCACTTTTCCGCCTGCAAGTCTGAAGGCACTCTTTACCATGGCAGCAATATCATCTTTTCCGCTATCTACTGAACTTCTTTGACTGGTAGTAATGAAGAAATAATCCTCTTTTGCCTCAATTGACGCAAGGTTTGTGGAAGTCTCCACCAGTCCTTCAATTTCCTGGCTCCAGGCATGAACACCATGTGGGCAGGCATAGATGCCATCCAGCAGAGAGTCCTGGGTAGTTTTTTCAATAACAAAGCTTGCATTTTTTTCTTCCTCCATCTCCATATCAAGGTTGGGCGCTGTTACCTTGAGTTCATTTTTTACAGCTTCCTTAAACTCTTCAAAATATTTTTTTATTTCTTCTTTGTCTTTCTTGTTTATTGTAATGATGGCTTCGGCTTCTCTTGGAATGGCATTATGGGCCCTCCCTCCTTCGAGAGAAGTGAGTCTTATATCAAATTTTTCGTTTAAATTCCATAAGAACCGGTTCAGTACTTTGATGGAATTGCCAAGGCCTTTATGAATCTCGTCACCTGAGTGACCTCCCTGCAGACCTGAAACAAAGAATTTATAAGGAGAATGGTTTTCCGGAATGTTTTCCTTTTCAAAGTTAAAAGTAATGGTTGTCTCTTTACCTCCTGCACAACCGATGAATAATTCTCCTTCATCTTCGGAATCAAGATTTAATAATACTTTGCCATCGAAAAACTCTGTTTCAAGAGCAAAGGCACCAGTGAGGCCCGTTTCTTCATCCACTGTGAACAGGCACTCAACAGGTCCGTGAGGAATATCTTTTGATGCCAGGATCGCCATTTGAGCGGCAATTCCAATACCATCGTCTGCTCCCAGGGTAGTTCCTTTGGCTTTTACCCAGTCTCCTTCAATAACTGGTTCAATCGGATCTCTATCAAAGTCATGATCTGTCCCTTTATTCTTTTCTCCTACCATATCCACATGGCTTTGCAGAACTACTGTTTTTAGATTCTCTTTTCCCGGAGTAGCAGGTTTTTTAATCAGCATATTTCCTGCTTTGTCTTGTTTTGATTCAAGGTTATGTTGTTCGGCAAAATCTTTAAGAAATTGTAAAATTTTTTCTTCTTTCTTTGAAAGTCTTGGAATTTCACATATTTGTTCAAAATAATTCCAAACTACGTTAGGCTCCAGATTATTTAGTTTTTCCATAAAAGTAATTTTTTGATTTTTCAAAATAAAGTTCAAAGATAAAATATGTCGCAACAAAAAAAAGAAAATTTAGGAGGCTATATAACATTTAAAAACGGAAGGTGTTTATTCACTTTGACTAAGTAATCTGTTTATCTTTTCGTATAATTGCTTTTCATTAATAGGTTTGGATAGATAGTCATTGCACCCGGATTCCAGTATTCTATTCTTTTCCTCCTCAAGCGCATAGGCAGTTTGGGCAAGAATTGGTAATTCCTTATTGAATTTCCGGATCTCTTTTGTAGCTGTATTTCCATCAACACCAGGGAGTTGAATATCCATCAGGACAAGATGAATGGAGGAGTTATTTTTGCATTTTTCGATAGCAGATTGTCCGTCTTTCGCATGTAGTATTTTTGCGTGGGTCTCTTTTAATACTTCTTTCAGGTACTCATAAGACAGAATATCATCTTCAACAATCAGAATGGTTTTATTTTTCCAATTATAATCTTCAGGACTTTTTTCCATTGTTTTCTCCTCTTGTATTTTATGTGCCGGGTTATATGGCACAGTGAAGTAAAAAGTTGCGCCTTTATTGAGTTCGGATTCTATCCAGATTTTACCCCCCATTAATTCAATCAGGGCTTTTGAAATACTAAGTCCAAGCCCGGTGCCACCATAAAGACGTGTAGATGAATCATCAGACTTTCTGAAACTATCAAAGATATATTCCTGCTTTTTCTTATCGATTCCTATTCCTGTGTCTTTTATATAAAATAAAATGGTATCTTTATCTTCCAGCTTATATCCATATTCAATCGTACCCTTATCTGTATATTTAAAAGCATTTGACAAAAGATTACTTATCACCTGTTTTAAACGAATTTTATCCAGATGAATAAAGTTTCCACTGTTTTTTACTTCCCTGTGTAATTTAAAATCAATATCTGGTTTTTTTTCACTTAATTCTTCAAAATCTGCATAAATTTCTTCCATTAATCCATTTAAACTAAATCTGAGTTGATTTATGTTTAACTGATTGGCTTCAATTCTTGATACATCAATAATGTCGTTTATAATCTGTAGCAATTGGTTGCCTTTTTCAATTATATTTTTTGTATATTCTTCTTTCTTTTCGTTTTTCAGGTTATCCTTTTGTAATAGCCTGGAAAAACCTATAATGGCATTCATAGGAGTTCTGATCTCATGCGAAGTATTGGATAAAAAAGCAGATTTCAGACGATCAGATTCTTCAGCTCTGTTTTTAGCTTCCACCAATCTTTTTTCCAGATCTTTTCTCCCCGTAATATCTCTCACTATCGCAAGCAATAGTTCTCTGCCCTCTATTTCAATTTTATTAACACTCACTTCAGCATTAAAAATTTCACCATTGAATCTTTTATGCAGCCATTCAAAATATTGCCTTTCTCCTTCAAGACATTTATCAATGAGGTCGATGGAAAGATCATAAGAGCTGGATCCATCGGACTGTTTTTCAGGAGAAAGCTGGTCAGGTGATTGCCCAATGATTTGTTCCTTTTTTAATTTGAATATTTCTAAGGCTTTATAATTGCAATCAATAAAGCGATACTTTTCAATAAGTAAAATCCCATCATTCGCCGCGTTGAATAATGCTTTATACTTTTGTTCCTGTAAATTCTGTTTTTTTACTTCAGTTTCTGTTTTTTTGAAAAAGAAAATGAGATAGATTATCAATAAAAGCAATACAGCAGAA
>CAZWHH010000345.1:0-3393 GCA_964633615.1 uncultured Bacteroidales bacterium
CATTTAATCATCCTCCCATCGCAAAATATATTAATGAGAATTTTTATCCGGTAAGGTTTAATGCTGAAACTGATAAAAAGGTTCGTTTTATGGGTAAGACTTTTACCAAAACAGGGACAAGGTCCAGAAGCCCGCATCAATTAGCAGCAGCCTTACTACAAGGAAAAATGTCGTATCCTTCAGTAGCTTATCTGGATGGACAAAACAGACTCATAGCAGCAGTCCCGGGCTATTATGAACCCAAAGATATTGAGCCTGTTCTTAAATATTTTGCTGAAGATATATATAAAACCCAAAAGTTTCAGGAATATTCCAAGAGCTTTCAAAATACCCTGGTAGATTAAGAAACTGTTTTGATTTTGTCCTTCTTTAGCAAATTAGTTTTTTTGTGATTCATAGCCCCGTCCTTTAGGGCGGGGATTCAAATGTCCCTCCCGTCTATGATTTCTAAAAATTTTGTATTTTAATTTACAAAATTTTTAGAAATCGAACGGATATTAGGACTATGAAAAATAACATCTTCAAAATTTGGTAAAGTAGAATTTTTAAATAAAATCAAAACAGTTTCTAATTCCCTTCATTCTTTCTGTAATATCTTATAACAGACTGATTATTAAGATATCTGTAAGGTATCCTGATGGTCTGTCCAAATTGAAAGATATTTAAATATTTACGGTAAAGGAGTTTATCTGAATGCTTCAGCGAGATCATTGTTTTTTGAGGCACCCTGAAGAAGAAGCGGCCACTTTCATCTGATTGAAGTTCATCAAAAAGACTCAATTCATCGGGATATTTTTGGCTTTTGAACTCTATCCAAACCGGAGCAGCAGATTGATTTTCTTTAAATGTAAGTCCTTTTGTTTCGGAGAATCTAAAAAGAATTTCCGGTTCCTCTTTTTGTTTCTTTGCGGGAACCCATTGGAATGAATATAATAAGGTATCTGTTATACTCTTACCGAGGAAAAGTTCCAGGTATTCATCCTCCAGTTGATCCAATTCCGATGTAGCATGCTTGAGAGCTCTTCCTTCCGGATAAAAATCTGACATCCCGGTCAGCAGCTCAAACCTTTTTTCTCTGATCATAAATATAAAACTGGCGGCTTCTTCAGCTTTTTCCTTGTGATCTTTTTTTACAAAATGGGTCTTTTTTACAGGTATCTTTGCAAAGAGGGAATCACGCCATACCCTTTTGTATTCTGTTTTGGTTTCTTTGCCTACGAATCTTTTTACACTTAAATCTTTGAAATGCACCTTATTTGAATGATCTTCCAGTTGATAGTATTGGTGTGTCTGATGAAAATCTGCCTTATCAAAGAAGGGAAGAATCCACCCTTCCTGTGTGAACTGTTTAAAATTAAAATTAAAATTGCCTTCGGGTTCAATGACATACATTTGTTCATGATCAGCTTCCTGATGGCTATCAATGGTTATATTATTTATTTTCCATAAGTTTTCTTTATTATGGTTCACATTGGAAACACCCAGTAGTTTTTCGGCGTATTCATGATAGGGCCCGGGAATATGTGTTCTGCGCACCAGCTGAACACTAATATCAAGGTATGTTTTAGGCAACGAGTAAACAATACCCCGATCTATTTTTTGAGTTGTGGAATCTACTCTATAAACTTTTGTAGTAGCTTTCTTTTCAGTTTTACAGCCTGTGAAAATCAAAAGGCCTGTTAGTAAAATGGTCAGCCACTGAAGTAAGATTTTATTTTTCATTCGTATAGAGTTTTATTATTAATTTGACATTCTGAGATTTATTTCTACCAAAGTCTTCATTTTTTTGAAACTGTATCCCATGTAACCCTCATGTTTTATTCATTGCCTTTTGTATGCATGCTGCAGATGAGGGTTTCATTTTTTAGATATTTAAATGCCTTACCAATATAATGAATAATATCTGAAGCAATACAGGTTTCTTCTCCAAGTTCTGCAACCGCCAGGTCGCCGGCGAGACCATGAAGATACACACCTGTAATAGCTGCTCGTTTAGGATCATATCCCTGTCCGAGCAGAGAAGTTATCATTCCTGTCAATACATCTCCACTCCCTGCAGTCGCCATACCCGGATTCCCTGAAGCATTGAAATATAAATTCCCTTCAGGACCTGCAATCGTTGTATTTCCTCCTTTTAATACCAGGTATACTTTATATTTTTGTGCAAAATTCCTTTGCATTTCCAGTCTTTCATAATGATTCTCTGCTGGTTCTGTTAATCTTTCAAATTCTTTCGGATGAGGAGTTAATATGCTGTTTTCCGGTAAAATATCCAGCCATTCTTTATTTTGGGCCAAAATATTTAATGCATCGGCATCAATGACCATTGGTCTTTTTTCTTCGTTAATTAGTGATTTTAGCGCTTTTTGCGTATTGCTTTTGGTTCCAATTCCAGGACCAATACCCACGCAGGAGAACCGATCCGTTTCCGGCGACTCAGAAAATATAATATCTGAAAGATCAATGCTTATCATAGCCTCAGGAAGAGCAGTTTGCATAATCTCATAGCCCAGTTTGGGAACATGGGTTGTTACCAGGCCGGAACCGGTTCTTAAAGCAGCATTTGATGTGAGCACTGCAGCACCCATTTTCCCGTATCCACCTGTAATAATGAGTACGTGCCCGTATTTTCCCTTATGATCGAATCGTTTGCGTTTTTTGATGTGATTTGAAACTTCTTTTTTTGTTATTAAATAGTAATAAGACTCTATTTCATCAATTTTCTTTTGCGATAATCCAATATCCATAATTTTCCATTTCCCGACAAAGTCCTGATGCTCAGGAAAGAAAAAACTCAGGGTTGGAAACTGAAAGGTGAAAGTATAATCTACTTTGAAAATGCTGTCGTAATGATTGCCTGAGTTATCTTCTCCGAATAAGCCGGAAGGAGTATCTATTGCAATTTTAATACCTTCCATTTCATTTAGCTTTTGTACCACTTTTGCCGGAAATCCTTCAAGAGGTCTGTTCAGTCCTGAACCAAAGATTCCGTCAAGAATGATATCGTCAGGATGTGTTTCCGGTATCTGGCTTGCATCGGTTATTTCTGATATTTCAACCTTGCCTTGTTTTTTTAATCTGTTATAGTTTATACCGGCATCCGGACTTAATTTATCCGTGATCTTTATCCAGAATAATTTTACATTGAATTTGTAATCTGCCAGTTGCCTGCCTATTGCCAGTCCGTCTCCTCCATTGTTTCCCGGGCCAATAAATATAAATACCTTTTGTTCAACTCTGAAATGTTTATTGATCCAGCCGGAAATTGTTCCCGCTGCTCTTTCCATTAGGTTTATTGAGTGAATCGGCTCATTTTCAATTGTATAAGCGTCAACTTCTTTTACATCGGATGAACGAAGAATTTTCATAATACACATGATATTTTTTAACAAA
>CAZWHH010000346.1:0-3375 GCA_964633615.1 uncultured Bacteroidales bacterium
CTCTATATCTAGCCATAAATATAATTTTTCCAAATTATTAATTAAACTCTTCTTCGTTTGGGCGGACGACATCCATTATGAGGTAATGGAGTCACATCAACTATTTCTGTAATCTCAATTCCTTCATTATTAATGGTTCGGATAGCAGATTCTCTACCTGACCCTGGTCCTTTCACATATACTTTTGCCTTTCTCATTCCATGATCATACGCGATTTTCGCGCAATCACTAGCAGCGATTTGTGCTGCATAAGGAGTGTTCTTCTTTGATCCTCTAAAGCCCATTTTCCCGGATGAAGACCAGGAAATAACCTGCCCATTACTATTTGTCAGTGAAATAATAATATTGTTGAAAGAGGCATGAATATGGGCTTCCCCGGTAGGCTCAACCGTAACTTTCTTCTTTCTTATTGTTTTAGATCTTTTTGCCATGATTCAAATTATTTAACAGCTTTCTTCTTATTAGCAACAGTTTTTTTCTTTCCTTTTCTTGTACGGGCATTATTCCTGGTAGACTGTCCTCTAACAGGCATGCCGATTCTATGTCTTATGCCGCGGTAACATCCAATATCCATAAGTCTTTTAATGTTCATCTGAACTTCTGATCTTAAAGCACCTTCAACCTTATAATTTTCATTTAAAATATTACGTAAGGTTGAAATCTGGTCATCATTCCAGTCCTGAACTTTAATGTTTTTATCAATACCTGCTTCTTCCATTATTTTAGAAGCAGTACTCTTGCCTATACCATAGATATAAGTTAGTGCTATAACTCCTCGTTTGTTTTTAGGTAAATCTACTCCAACAATTCTTGCCATATCATATAAAATTTGAGTGCAAAATTAAAAATAATTATCCTTGTCTCTGTTTAAACTTCGGATTTTTTTTATTAATCACGTACAAACGGCCTTTTCTTCTCACGATTTTACAATCGCTGCTTCGTTTTTTTATTGATGCTCTTACTTTCATTGTTCAATATATTTTTTATTTATATCTGTATGTTATACGCCCTCTTGATAAATCATAAGGTGACATTTCAACTTTCACCTTATCACCGGGTAGAATTTTAATATAATGCATTCTCATCTTCCCGGAAATATGAGCTGTAATAATATGTCCGTTTTCAAGTTCAACTCGAAACATTGCATTTGACAATGCTTCTACAATAGTGCCGTCTTGTTCAATAGAAGGTTGTTTAGCCATAACCGGTTCTATATTTTTTTAGTTAATTCCTTTTCAATATAATCAAAAGTGGATAAAGTATCTGCCTCTCCATTTGTGATGGCTATTGCCAACTCATAATGAGCAGAAGGTGTACCATCCATTGTTCTGATGGTCCAACCATCTCTATCCTGCTTTACATTTCTTGTTCTTAAATTAATCATAGGCTCAATGCAAATAACGAGACCTTCCTTTAATTTCGTGCCTCTGCCTTGTTTTCCATAATTAGGGACTTCAGGTGACTCATGCATCTGACTTCCCAAACCGTGTCCTACTAATTCTCTTACCACTCCATAACCGTATGTTTCAGCATGAGTTTGAACAGCATGACTGATATCTCCCACTCGATTTCCTGCAGTTGCCATTTCAATTCCCTTCAGCAAAGCTTCTTTTGTTGTTTTCAACAATTTCAGAACTTTCTGATCCACTTCACCTACTTCAAATGTATAGGCTGAATCTCCATAAAATCCTTTCATATAAGTACCACAATCGATAGAAATAATATCGCCTTCCTTCAGCTCATAATCAGAGGGTATTCCATGGACAACTTCATCATTTACTGAGGTGCAAAGAGAATTGGGAAATCCACCATATCCTAAAAACCCTGGTTTAGCACCATGATCACGAATAAACTCTTCCGCGATTTGGTCCAGTTTTATCGTGGTAACACCGGGCCGAATAAGCTTGCCAACCTCTGCTAATGTTTTTGAGACCAGCAAATTATTTTCCCTTAAAATTTCAATCTCTTCTGCACTTCTAATATTGAGCATTCAAAGAACATTAATTATTTATATAACTGAGGCTCCACCGCCTGTTCTTCCTTTTATCCTTCCGGTTTTCATTAATCCGTCATAATGACGCATTAAGAGATGACTTTCTATCTGTTGCAAGGTATCCAGGATCACACCGACTAAAATTAGCAGGGAAGTACCCCCGTAGAATTGCGCCCATTGATTATTCACTCCGGCAATCATAGCAAAAGATGGAAGTATTGCTATTAGTGCAAGGAATAGAGATCCCGGGAATGTAATGCGCGACATGATCTTGTCTAAAAATTCCACAGTTTTTCTTCCAGGTTTTACTCCCGGTATGAATCCTCCGTTTTTCTTCATATCCTCAGCCATTTGTGAAGGATTAATCGTAATGGCTGTATAGAAATAAGTGAAGAGAACCACCAGGGTTGCAAAAGTAAAATTATACCAAAACCCTGTTATATTACTGAATGCAGCAGCGAAGCCTGTCATTGATTCCGACCCTGCAAAACCTGCTATCGTAATGGGTACAAACATTAAAGCCTGGGCGAAAATTATAGGCATCACACCTGCTGAATTTACTTTTAGGGGGATGTATTGTCTTACACCACCATATTGTTTATTCCCTACAATACGTTTGGCATACTGAACAGGTATCTTCCTGGTTCCCTGTACGAGCATAATGGTGGCTACAAAAACAAAGAAAAGTATGATCATTTCAAGTAAGAAAGCAACCAGACCTCCTCCCTGTTCATTCAATCTTGATCCGAATTCTGCAAATAATGAAAAAGGCAATCTGGCAATAATTCCAATCATAATAATCAGTGAGATGCCATTACCTATTCCGCGATCTGTAATTCGTTCGCCAAGCCACATTATAAACATGGATCCTGCAGCCAATACAATCACCGAAGATACCCAAAAGAAAGTACCCGAAATGACAAAGGCCGCTTCAGGCAATTGCACCTGTAAATTCTTCAAATAACCGGGAGCCTGAATAACAAGAATGATAACCGTTAAATATCGTGTAATCTGGTTAATCTTTCTTCTTCCGCTTTCCCCTTCACGCTGTAACCTTTGAAAATAAGGAACAGCAATGCCTAACAATTGAATTACAATTGATGCTGAAATATAGGGCATTATACCTAATGCAAAGATTGATGCATTTGCAAAAGCGCCACCGGAGAACATGTTTAGCAGACCTAAAACTCCACCGGAAGTTTGCTGTTTCAATGCACTTAATTGTCCCGGATCAATTCCAGGTAAAACCACAAAACTTCCTAAACGATAAATTAAAATGATACCTAACGTGAAGAGTATTCGTTGCCGAAGATCTTCAATTTTCCAGATATTTTGTATGGTATTAAAAAATGCCCTCATTATATTATTAAAGTTTTTCTATG
>CAZWHH010000347.1:0-3348 GCA_964633615.1 uncultured Bacteroidales bacterium
TCTTCCATTGTTTTGCGGTTATTTTCTACTATTAATTTTCTGAAAGGCTTGAATTTGAATTTTTTTTGATTTTTTCCACCAAACTGGTCAGTATAACCATCAGAGAAGAGATAAATCTGGTCCCCCTCTTTTACAGGAATGATTTGTTTGTTGAAAGAGGCCATTTTATCATAGTAGGCGATTGGCATTTTATCAGCTACATATTCATGTAATTCATTCTCTCTGACTATATATAGTGGATTATTGGCTCCGGCATATTCCACTATATTTTTATCTTTGTTAATTGACACAACTGCCATATCAATGCCACTGAGATATGACTTGTTGGCTTTTTCCTGTTTTAATGCATTGATAAGTGTGGCTCTTAACTCGTCAAGGATAGTTTCCGGACTTGTTATCTTTTTAATATTTACGATCTCGTTTAAGTAGCTTATACCCAACATGCTAAGCAGGCCGCCTGCCACTCCGTGTCCAGTGCAATCTGCAACGGTGATTAAGATTTTATCAGAAATTTTGCTAAACCAGTAAAAATCTCCACTCACAATATTTTTAGGTCTAAGCAGTATAAAATAATCCTCAAAATATTTTATTAAAAGTTCTCTGTCGGGCAGAATTGCTGATTGAATATGTCCTGCATATTCGAAACTATTTGACATCTCCCAGTTTTTAGACTGAATAATATTGAATTGTTCCTGTAGTTTATCTTTTTGTTTTTCTATTTTATTTCTATTTTGTTCTACTTCTTGTTTTTTCTTTTGCAGCTCGTTATGAGCTTTTTTTAGTTGTATGTTTTGCCTGGTTATTTTTTTGTTTTGTTCTTGCAGCAATTTGTTTTTCTTCACTTTTAGGAAGCGATTTCTTAAAGTGAGTATTGTCATAAGGATAATTACCACAATGCAAATGATAAGAATATTTTTTAGTTTTTTTTGTTTTTTTAATTCTTCTGCTTGATTGATAACCCGGGAAGACTTAATAAATTTCCCCATCTTATTGAAATCGAGGGCATGGTTGTAGAGAATTTTGTTCTTAAATTCTATATTATCAGAAGGTTCTAATTTGCGGAATATATTTTTGTGGTAAGAAATTTTGTTTGCCTGGTTATCCATTGAGGTGATCGAATCTGAATATTTGTCAAACAAAACAGAATCCTGTGTAAATCTGGGGGTAAAAGATGCATTAACATGCGAGGCCAGTGTCATGAATAATACAAGCCAAGGGCTAAATAAAAGTTTGGTTTTTAGGCTCGCAAACATTTTCATTTTATGGTAAGGAATGAAAAATAATTACCGGGATCTGTCAATAAAAAATTTTGTGGTAATCAGGGCGGCAGAAACACTACCGCCAATAATAATTCCCGTGCTTGCCTCTCCCAGTCCATCGCTATACTCATTGTTGTTACTAAGAAGCACAAAAGCTGTAGTTAATACAACAATTCCTCCAGCTACATAAAGCATCATATAATCATCACTTCCTCTATAGTTATTGATGGGTATTTTCGATTTCCCATGGTTAAAATTAACAGCCTGAAATTTTAGTTGTTGATAGTTAAGAGGGATTTGTTGCTGTATTTCATTGTTCTTTTCAGGATTATTGTCAGGTAAATTACTATTAAAGCCACTAGCAAAACTATTAGCAGCAATTAAAACCGTAAAGAAAATGAGTATTATTTTTTTCATTTCACAAAAAATATTTGTAAAACAAAAATACAATTATCTTAATAAATTGAGATTAATTCAATTATAAAATTTGATATTTTTTTAAAAAGGAGATCGTGAATGTTATATAATATATTGATAATGTGGTTTTTATGTTTTTTTATGTTTAATGCCTTTTTGATAGATTGCTTGTTATCTATGGCGAATGACAATAAATTGTTGGTTTCCTTTAATTTAATTTAGTGAAAGCGGGTTGCTTTTTTAATTCCCTTTGCATTGAGGATTTTTCTATCTCTTCCGTTTTTTGTATATTGTAAGCAATAAAGGATAATTGATTCTTATAGGGATTTTAAGTAATATGTATGCAGCAAAAGCCAAACCTTAATAAATTGTTTTCCGGTTTTGATTCAAATGACAAATTTCCTAAAGGTGACATTCAGGATTTTAAATTCCTGCGTCAACTTATGATTGGTTTTTTTCAGCATGCGTCAGAATACATTTGTGTGTTAGATAAAGACTTTAGAGTTCTTGCTTTTAATAAAGGTTTTGAAAGGAAAGCCCGCTTTTTGATTAATGATTCTATTTCTTACGGGTCTGATTTTTTAGACCTTATTGCTGTCGATAAAAGAGATTTCTGGGAAGAGAAATTAAAGGAAACAAGAAATGGGGAAGAGTTGAATATTGAAGAGGAGATGAATGATTCTGAAGATGTTTTTTTTACCCGGTTTTATTTATACCCCCTGTTAGTTGAAGAGAACGTAGAGGGAATTATAGTAATGGCGGAAGATATTACTAATGAGGGACAAAAATATGAGTTGCTCAAAGAGAGAGAAGAGACTTTTAAAGCCCTTACTGAAAATATTAAAAGTGCTGTGTTTACTTTTGATGATGATGGATATTTTGTATATGCCAATCCTGCCACAGAATCAATTACAGGTTTTTCTTTTAAAGAGTTGCTAAACAAAAGATTTTACGAATTTGTACATCCTGATTACAAAGAGATGGTAAGGCAAAGAGGGCTTGAGAGGTTGAAAGGGAGAGAAGTTGAATCTTCTTATGAAATTAAGATTATATCAAAGCAAGGCAAAGAGAAGTGGGTTGAAATATCCAGTTCAAAAGTATTTATAAAAAATAAAAATCTTGTATTAGGAACCGCCATTGATATAACTGATCAAAAAGAAATAGAGAATGAGCTTAAAGTAGAGAGCGCTTATCTGGAAAATTTGTTTGAGAGTTCACCAGAGGCTATAGTTATTACTAATAATGACGGAATTATTGAAAAAATTAACAAGGAGTTTACAAGACTTTTTAAATACACCGAGGAAGATGCTTTGGGGAAACATGTAGATGATCTTTTGGCACCCAGAGAATATTTTTATGATGCTCACGATAAAACAAAAATTGTTGCTGATGGGGATAGGATAATTGACGAAGCGATGAGAGTGAGAAAAGATGGAAAACCAATACAGGTATCCATTCTGGGAGCACCAGTAGAAATAGAGGGTAGACAGAGAGCAGTATATGGCATCTACAGAGATATTTCAGAGCGTATAAGAGCAGAAAAAGCATTGAAAGAGTCAAAATCCCAGTTGCAGTATGTATTGAATAATACCAATGATGTTATCTTTCAAATGGATATGGAGGGTTATTTTATTTTTGTCAACAGGGCTGCAGTTGAACTTACGGGTTACTC
>CAZWHH010000348.1:0-3337 GCA_964633615.1 uncultured Bacteroidales bacterium
ATGCTAAAGTTAACGGCTATGGGCAGCTGCCGGATAAGTAAAGCGCTTTTTCACTATCCCGACAAAAATCGGGACAGGCTGTTCAAACCGCTCAACTTAGGTTATAGATAAAATCCGGGTTGATTTCACCCTAAACTATTGTTCTGCATCTGCTTTAAATTGTCTGGTTTGATCATGTTGAATTATAAAAGGCTGGCTAAGAGAGTTTTTGTTTTTCAGCCAGCCAGTAATTGCCTTTCATGGAAATGTTTCATTCCGGGATTACTTCAACTTTTGCTTTTCCGTAATAAATTTTTAATACCAGGGCATTTCCGGATGTGAGTCTTAAAGTGATAGTTTTATCTTCTCCCGGATGGACTTTTTTGGTTCTAAAGTCAATTGGTCCCTGTTTGCTTAGAGACAGCATTTCCCCTTCTTTTCTTATCTCGAAAACAATTTTGGTTATTTTTTCTCCCTGGTTGGTATAAATCAATTTATAATTCTTTGATTCCGGAATGGACATTTCAACCTGGTCGCCCCGGGTAAAATTTCCTTTAAAAGGGATGTTTTTTTCTTGTTTGTTCCAGCTTTCCGGAGGTGGCGGTTCAGGGGAGACCGGATTCATTCTGCTGTCTACCAGAGTATAGTCTTCCGGTACTTTAAAAAGCTTTTTATCGGGTGTGTTTTGCTTTATGTTTTTCAGTTCCATGGTGTATTGCTTTGGTTGTTCCATTTTGACCGGAAAATTCAGATCTTTAGAGTACCAGTTGATATTCAGCAATTGATTTTCTGTAGATATCTCCCGCTTTTCACATTCAAACCCGTTGACCTGTTCTTTTCCCAGTTTCTTTACGGAAAAAGAATGCTCCAGGTATCGCATGGTCTGAACCGGATCGTTGCTCAGGCTACGGGTTGATTGATTATTCATCTCCTGGTACATTTTATTTTTGGGAAACAGCACGTGGGTTTTGTCTTTTTCCGGGTGAACGATTATCGCGAGAGGAGTTCCCTCTTCTTCAATATCATACCTGTAACTGGTACCATCATGATACACCTTGTAGATATGCTGCTTCTCTCCCTTCTTCAAATGCATGTCGGCAGAGAACTGAGCTTTCAGGGGAATTGTCGTGAAAAAAAACAGAAGATTGAGGATTAAAATGGTTGAAATTTGTTTCATAACGAGGGTTTTGGTTTTCATATACTTATGGTTATTTTAAAATTTCTAACTTCTTGTTATTTAGTCCGGGTATCTATTCCCGATTTCCGCCACTACCAAAGGAGGGAGTCATCTAAAGTGTTTGTTTCCCGGTTTAGCCCGCCGTTCACATTCTTTGTCGATACTGCTCTTTAGTTTGTATTACGCATGCAATATTTAGACAAAACAAATGTAGCCGCTATCCTCACCCTGTTTTATAAAAGGCAAGTTATGAATTTTATAAATAATTGTAAATGAAAAGAGAAAAAATTTTACGCTTGGGAGTAAAAGCAACTGGTTCTTCATGTAAAGGATCATAAATATGAATAAAAGGCAGAAAAAAACAACCCTGCAGGGATTTAAATTCCTGCAGGGTTGTTTAATCGGTTATTTTTTTGTTCACCTTGTTGTCTTTAGAATTTCATTGATACCCCAAAATTTCCATAACCAAAGGCTCCTCGTCCTCCCTCAAAAAATGCACTGAAAGAGGGGTTGAAGTAATATTTAATACCCATCATCGGGCCAAATACTCCGCTGACATCGTTGCTGTAATAATCATTCAAGAATTCATCGCTGGAAGTAAAATTTCGAATTTCAAATCCGGCAATAAGGGTAACGTAAAGGTCATACTTTGTCTCATCCAGTTCTGTATCAAATATTTCATTAAAAAAAGAGGTGTAATGAAAAGAACCTCTGGCACCTATTGAGATAAAAGACCATGAATATTTATAGTCATAATATTTGTAGCTCCATCGGGCAAATCCGGCATAAGGTCCGGCACTAATGTATTCGCTGATACCGTATTCAAACGATGCGGTGAGCGGCAGCGTAAATCCTGTGCGTGTACCAGAATACCCGTATCCATAATAACCCAGGGAAATCCCTCCTTGCAAGAGCATATCTCCCTTGTTATAAGACAATTCAATGTTTAATTTTGTTGTGTCTTTTTGAGTGTCAGTTTTTTCCTCCTGTGAATAAGTCTTTATTGTCAGAAGAGAGACAGATACGATGATAAGTAAACAGATTTTTTTCATTTCTTTCATTTTTGGATTAAAAATAGTTGTTAAAAAAACATCTTTTAGAATTTAAAAAATAGTAAAAAACGGACATTGTTATGAAAAATCATCGGGTTGCACTACGCTATAATAAATCAAGCAGCAAATAGGCTTAGTTTACAATTTTTTAGTCCTTTTAAATAGGTTTTATGGCAATATTGGCGCTTCGTTAAGTTTATTAATTGATTTTTGATAACTAAAAATCATTTTTTTCGTAATAATGCAAGGATTTAATCCTATCCTGATCTAAGATTTTTTCATGAGACAAAACATTTATTCATTATAAAAATCGGAAATAAAGAATATGGAGGGTAGAATAATAGAATGGATTCAAAAATTATAAAACCGTGCCGAAGGATACGGCAATAAAAACGACAAATGGCAAATTACTTAAAAAAGGAGTTTTATCAACTCATAAAAAACGATTACGATACTTTTGATTTTATCCAGGAGACAGCACCGGACGGGATCTGGTACTGGGATATGGAAAACCCTGAAAGCAACTGGGTAAATCCACGCTTCCTTAAAGTTCTGGGCTATAGTCCTGAAGAAATGACTACCGAAAAATCGTGGCAGCAAATAATTCATCCGGATGATTTGAAAAAATTACCGGGTGATTTTTTAAAACCTCCTCGTCAGGATAGTTTTCATGATGAAAAGACCATTCGCTGTATACATAAAAATGGTTCAAACGTTCAGATATCCTGCAGGCGAAAATTAATTCACGATAAAAAAGGGGAGGTGATACGCATGTTGGTTTGTCACGATGAAAACAGGCACCTGGAAAAGAATAAGGAGCGTTTTGAGCTTATGTTGAGAAATTCAACGGATGTTTTCGTTGAATTAACAGGAGACGGTCAACAAAAATACATCAGTCCGGTGGTTGAGAAATATACAGGTTACAAGCCTGAAGAACTTCAGCGGTCGTTTACTGAAATCATACATCCTGATGATCTGGAAAGAGTAAAAAAACACTGGGAAGAAGTTCTTGCTCAGCCTGATCGTATACACAGAGACGAATACCGGCATATTCACAAGACAAAGGGGTATGTTTGGGTGGAAGCCTGTTTACAGAGTTTTCTTGATAATCCGCGTATTCAGAGTGTCA
>CAZWHH010000349.1:0-3336 GCA_964633615.1 uncultured Bacteroidales bacterium
TGAAAATAAGCCAGGTATTTATTTGCCCTGCGGTATCGCTTCTTATGAAACTCAATCCCTTCCCGGATTTGTTGTTGAACCGGTTTCTCCGGATTACAATAAGAAGGATTAAAAGCATCGTTATTGCAGTATGAACAACCTCCCCAACCTACCGAGCCATTTCTGTTTGGACAGGTGAATCCGGCATCAATCGTAACTTTTTGTACACGTTCTCCGAAATGCTTTTTAAAATAATTGCTATAATCATTATATCGCCTGCTATGTCCCCAGTAATACTCCACGTTTAATCTGTTTTTTAATGTGATTACAAACCAATCTATAAATTAACTTCTACTATTTCATTCTGACTGATATACCAGAGATAGCCTTCCGGCTTCAGAAAACCCATCTTTTTTATGGTATTCAGATAAGCAAGCATCTGCTTTTTATACTTTGAACTGTGCTTCTCTCCAAATTTATAATCTACAACCACTGTCTTTTCTTTCTTCCTCATTACACGATCGGGCCTGTAAATCAAACCATTGGGAAGCAATATTTCTTTCTCAGTAAAAACACTCCATTTATCAATAAACCAACTTTTCACTTTCGACTGGTTTATCAACACTTCTATATCCTTCTTCAGTTTCTCTTTCTCGGCTGAATCAATTTTGCCTTCCCTGTATACGATATCCACAGCTTTCGGAATGTCTTCAATCCGAATAATATTTTCAAAAATCTGGTGCATAATTTTTCCGTAATCTATTCTTTCCTGAAACAAATCGGGCTTTTCATTAAAAAAATCGCTATGATTTTTCTGAAAGTGAACCTCTGCCCGTTGTTGATTTACAGGGTAATGATCAACACGCAACAACTCTTCTCCTGTTTCTTTCCCGACCTCCACTTTGCCCATGGATCCATACTCAAAAATCATCTCATCCGGATTCCAGTATTTTTCTAATTGATCTACCAGTGGTTTAGTGTTGCTTTGCGGATTCGGGAGATTCTCTTTGGTTTCAAAGAAAAAATGAAGTAAATCGCCTATAGTAACCATTCGCTTTTTGTTTGCCTTGTAATTTATTTCACCACTGCTGTTCAATCTCAACGGAGAATAAGAGATCAGAACCTCCCGGGCTCTTGTTAAAGCAACATACAACAAGTTCAAATTATCCACATAATTGTGAAACTTTTCATTGACATAATCAAACTGAAAATCAGTGTCGCTCAAACCACTTTTATAATTCACAGGAACAGCAGAAATCTTATTCAGTCCTTCTCTTTTAGGTTCACACCACAAGTAATTTTTCTTGAATCCTTTACTGACTTCATCAATTTCCCAATTACAAAAAGGAAGCAATACCGCTTTGAATTCCAATCCTTTCGCTTTATGAATTGTAATAATCTTAATGGCTTCATTTCTCTCAGGCAGTTGTAAGCGTTCTTTTCCCCCGTTCTTCTCCCACCAGTCAAGGAAATTATTCAAATCTGCGGGATTGTTGTTCGAAAAGTCCATGATCAGATTCTGAAAAGCTTGGATATAGGGAGTTTCCCCCTCAAGCCTGTTGATCTCAAAGAATCGTATAAGTTCCTCGGTAAGCTCAAATAAAGGCAACCGTCTGAGTGTATTGTAATTCTCAAAAAAGGCGGTGGGTATAATTTTCTCAAATGATTCTTTATCTACCGCAAATAAATGATGTAAATCCGAAGGCTCATAATCTTTTTTTAATATCTTCCGTTCATAACATTCCTTAATAAAAGCATTATTTATGTCGTCCCCGGGATCTATAAAATATTTAAGAACAGATAACAAAAATCTTACACTCTCCGCATTCTTTAAATACAAAGAATCATTGGAGATCACATCATAATTGTATTTATCCTGAGTATCCGGCCGGTTCTTATATTCCAGCAATGCATTAGCTATTTCCTGTCCCTCACTATTCTTACGTACAATAATTGCAATATCCGACAATTTATAGCCCGCATCCTGCAGCCTTTCTATATCTTTGATCACCATACTTTTGGCCCGGTCTTTTACTTCCTGAGTAGAATCAAAAGTAAGAAACCGATGTGAAACATACCCCTCTTTCTGTTCTTTCCCCAGGAATTGTTTTGCATCCTGATAGGCCATTTCTATCCGGCCAGCCCAATGGTTTTTTAAATCAATATCAACCAGGCTGTTATTAAAATTACCCTGTAACATTCCCGGTAAAAAATGAAAAATTGTATTGTTATAGGCCACCACATTTTCACAACTTCTGAAGTTCCTGTCCAGAGTCTGAACATCTACGGGGAAATGATGAAATTCCTTCTCAATTTCACGATCCAGAATTTCCCAATCTCCATTTCTCCATCTGTAAATTGATTGTTTTATATCGCCCACCACCAGGTTTGTTCCATTCTGCGAAAGACTATCTTTTATCAAAGGCCGAAAATTTTCCCATTGAAAACGGCTATTATCCTGAAATTCATCGATCATAAAGTGATTATAGACCGACCCTGCCTTTTCATAAATAAAGGGAGCCTCATTATTTTGTATAATCTTCCGCAACAGATCGGCTGCATCGGAGATCAGAAATAAATTCTTCTCTCTGCAATATTCCCGGACACGATCCTGGATATCTTTTAATATCCCCAATACATATACATTGCTGAATATTTCAGAAACAGTTCTATACTCCTGTATATGATCATTATAAAAAGATATAATCTTGTTCAATAAGCCATTTAACTGGTTAGCAGCCAATTGTCGTACCTGGTCTTTGGCATGTTTTTCCAGTTTCCCGGAAGGCCACTTCTCCGGATCATCCAATACTTTCAGAGTATTTTTATTAGGACCCAGCTTATCCTTTCTTACTTGTTTAAGATAATAAAAATACTGAGCCACCCCGCTGCCTTTATAATTAAAATCATTCACTGTGAAACCGCTTCCTTCAATCAACTTCACTCCTTCCTCTCCATATTTTTTCAGGGCATTTTCAAAAAACCGCATGCGTGTATTCAATAGTTGAACGTACTCATTCATACTTACATCATCCCGTTTTTGTGTCCCACTCATAAAATCAAGTGCTTTCACAGCTTCTTTGGACAATTCTTTAGCAAGCTCAAGTATTTCATCTCTAAAGTTCCAGCTTTTGGCATCTTGCATTCTATTACGTGCGAAATCAACCAGCCACTCTTTCAATTTTTTATTCTCTCCTGTGTCTAAAATCAGTTCATCTACCACGTAATTCAAAATTTCAGAATCATCCGTCTCAAGTGTATAGCCGGATTGCAGTCCTATCTCACGTGTAAAAGTTCGAATGATGCGTTGAAAGAAATTATCAATCGTACTCACTGTAAATCTTGAATAATCATGTA
>CAZWHH010000350.1:0-3333 GCA_964633615.1 uncultured Bacteroidales bacterium
CGGAGAAAGCACACAGAATAGTACAGCTGTTTGATGGTCAAATCGTAACCGAAAATATTAAACAAGTACTATAAATATTTTTATGGGCAGAAGTTTACTGAAATATAGCTATTTTCCCCTTAATAACTATCTTTATTGCTTCTGCCCTTTTTAATAAACCTTAAAACCTTAGAACCATGAAACGAAATAACCTGTTATTCATCTTAATCTTATTGCTGGCAGGAGTCTTTTCTTTTAGCAACAGTGTACATGCCGGTGAAAATGATCCATTTAAAAAGAATATCACAATTAAAGGCATAAATAAAATTGATATCACAATTGCCTGTAAGATGTACCTTCAACAATCACAAAGTGAAAGCTTGAAAATTGAGGCTGATGAAGATATCCTGGAACAACTTGATGTTGTTCAAAATGACAGCACTCTTCACATAGATTCAGATTGTGCACACAATGATTTTAAGGAGTGGAATGTTAAAATATATGTTTCTCTTAAAGAGTTAAAAAAGTTAGATATTAGCGGAGCTGTAAAACTAAAGAACAAGGATGTTCTCAAAGGAGAAAAACTAAGTATAAAAATATCGGGCGCAGCAGACCTTGATCTGAATCTGGACGTAAACAAATTACTTGCAGACTTTAGTGGAGCTGTTAATGCAGACCTTGAAGGAAGGGCTGACTATGTAGTAATGGATATGTCAGGTGCTTCAAGGGTAGATGCAGATGACTTAATTACACAGGCATTTTATTTAGATTTTAGCGGTTTTGGTAAAGCTGAAATTCATGCAGAAAAAGTACTAAAAGTAGATATGTCGGGGATGGGGGTTGTAAAATACTCAGGAAACCCACAAAAAATTAAAACAGAAACTTCAGGTTTGGGGCGTGTAAAATCCAGATAAAAACACCAAAATTTTAATACCAGGCTTAAGAATTATTTTAAAACAAGTTTAAGAAATATAAGCAGACAGAAAGTATACTCTTACATAAATATTTTAGGCCTGGCAATTGGAATTGCACTATTCATAATCATCTCCTTTTATATTCGGGATGAGTTGAGTTACGATAAATTTCATCAGAATATTGATCGCATCTACAAATTCGAACGCGGAGACATGGCAGTAAGCAATGCCCAAACGGGTGCATTTTTAAGAGAAAAATTCCCGGAAATTGAACATGTCAATCGCTTTGGAAAAGAGAAATATTTAAATTAATTATAACGATAAAAAACTTAACCATACGTATGCACACTTTTTTGAGCCTTTGGTAATGCATTAATCCCAAACCAGCACAAGAGCAAAATCACAAAAGCCAGGCTCAACAACCAGAGTGCATTTTTCTTTTGGTTGGGATAGAAATACCGGTAATGAATGAAGAGCAGATAAACAAGCCATGTTAAAAATGCCCATGTTTCCTTCGAATCCCATGTTCAATAATGCCCCACGCTTCTTTAGCCCATAAAGCACCAAACAGCAATCCAAATGTTAAAAAGGCAAAACCAATATATACGAGATTATCTCCAAGCCACAGAATTTTGTCGTCCAGTTTATTCTTATAATTAAGATATAATCCTCTTATGGCAATTAATGTAGCTGCAGCCAACAACGCATAAGCAAGCATATAAACAATGACATGCGGAACAAACCATGGACTTTGCAATGCAGGCATTAAAACTTTGGAATGCGTTTCGGGTTTGAGGTAGTTGATCAACACAAATGCGATGGCCATAATATGGATTATAGGGGAATTCTGGTATTATTTTGCTTAAAATCTAATTATTTAGAAAAAATTTAAATATAAATGCTGTTATAGAGATTATAACAATTGAATATTTATAAGCTCCTAATATATTACTACAAAAGATTATAACATTCGAATATAACTATAAAAAAATGAAACCAAAAACTTAATACATATCAACAAATCCAAAAGTATAAAAATGGAATGACCCTTGAAATAACCTATACATCCACCCCAAAAAACATTCGTACGAAGTAACTGATGCCAAAAGTGAATGCGGCTACACCCAGACTCAGAGCTGCCATTTCTATAAAACGCTTTTTGAAATTCAGGTCTTTTGCAACGGCAATGTAGTAATTAAATCCAAGAATAATTAATATTGCAAAAACTAAGGTCAATCCCAGGCAAAGAAAGTAATTATCAATCAATAAATACGGTAAAATTAATATCACAACAGTTACAATATAAGCTAGTCCGGTATACAGGGCCGAAGTGAGGGCATTGGAGGATTCCTCATCTGCTTTCTTTGAGAGATATTCTGAAGCTGCCATGGAAAAAGAGGCTGCAATACCTGTTATAAACCCGGCGATGGCTATTAATCTTGTATTTTGAAATGCCAGGGTCAGTCCGGCTAAGGCGCCGGTCAACTCAACCAAAGCATCATTCAATCCCAGCACGATGGAACCCACATAGTCAAGTTTCTTTTCCTTCAGCATGGCAATTAATTTATGCTCGTGTTTGTCCTCATCTTCTACCACACTCTTAGCTTCCGGGATGTATTCGGTAGCTTCCCGGTACATCTCCTGAGCCCCTTCCTCTCCGCTTTCCATAAGTTTAATGCCGAAAGTAAGACCAAACAAGCGGGTAATCCAGTAAAACTTGAAGACTTTCCATTTACTGGGTTTTACGTCTTCTCCGCTATATTTCATCCAGAAATTATAATGCGCTAATTCATCCTCAGCTATTTCATCCAGTATTTGAGAATTATCATTATTTACTCTTTTTGCAAGTCGTTTATAAATATGGTACTCTGTAATTTCATTTTTCTGAAAAAACTTAACTTTTCCTATTTGTTCTTTTGTTAAAAATTTTGGGCTCATAGTATTTCAATTATATTAATATAGTTGATTGCAGATATTGCAGCAAATTATATACATCACTTCTTTACTGCAAAGACGAATAATTTTTGGTAGTTAAATTCTTTTCCTTCCTCAGGAGTCCTGTCTTTCATTTTTACGATCGTAAAACCGGCCTTTTCTAGTTCTTCCGTAATTTCAGCTTCTGAAAATATATTCAGAAAAGTCTTCTCTCCTGGTTTGTAAGGCTCATCAACAAACAATTCTTTTGACTGTCCCCCCTGCAATGCGAGGAACAATGCACCCTTTTCCTTCAAGAGTTTATAGTACTTATTTAATGTATCCGGTATATCCTTTTTGGGAATATGTATCAAAGAAAAAGAACAGATAATTCCTGCAAACGAACGAACCGGAAAATTCGGCTCTCTTAAATCTTCCAATCTGAATTCAATATCCGCATATCTTTTACGGGCAATTTTAATCATTCCGGGAGAAAGATCAATTCCAACCATATTGAATCCTTTTG
>CAZWHH010000351.1:0-3329 GCA_964633615.1 uncultured Bacteroidales bacterium
TGGCCATACTTGGCTGTGCGGGTTCAAGTCCCGCCCTGGGTACCTAAGGCACAGGGAATTAAAGCCTCTTCGAAAGAAGGGGTTTTTTTGTGCTACCCGACAAGATTATTTAATTTAGGATTTGCTGAAAAACACAAAATAAACTTATAATGATTTTTTCAGCAAACCCTAATTTATATTTCAACTCCAAGCATCGTAATGTCGTCAATTTGTTTATGATGCTCATTGTAACCGTTCATCCACTCATCCAGTTCTTTTTCTAAATGCAACCCTTGCTCTTCAATGGAAAGAGTGGAGGTCTCTGCCAACAGTCGCTTCAGTGGCTTTGATTTGTATTTTTTACCTTTTGGACCCCCGAACTGGTCCTGAAACCCATCTGAAAAGAGGTATATTCTGTCACCTTTGTTCAGTTGCACCTCATGGTTGGTGAACTCATTCATTCTCACATGAATAGCCACTGGCATTTTGTCCCCTTTAATTTCTTCGACCCTTGTGGAACTATCGGAATATTTTTCTGTTCGGTTTTCTTTTCTGATGATCCATAGAGGGTTATTGGCTCCCGACCAGTAGCAATGGTTGTTGTTTTTGTCGATGGCGGCTATGCTCATGTCCATTCCATCTTTCTGGCTCTCTGTTTCTCCGGTTTGTTTTAATGCTTCGATCACGTATTTTCTTAATTCATTCAGTACATCAGCAGCTTTGGTGATTTCTTTTTTTCTTACAATTTCGTTCAGGAAACTAACTCCCAACATAGACATAAAAGCTCCCGGAACTCCATGTCCGGTGCAGTCTGAGACGGTAAAGATGGACCATTCATTTAATCGGGTAGCCCAGTAAAAATCTCCTGAAACGATTTCTTTGGGTTTGAATAGTATGAAATGAGGTCCTAAGACTGATTTCGCATAATTTGACGAGGGCAGCACGGCAGTTTGTATCCTTTTGGCATACCTGATGGAATCATCAATTGAATTTTTTTGTTTTTCTATTTTTACCTTTTGCCTGGTGATCTGGGTTTTTGCTTTTTTTATTCTCAAATAGGAATAAGTTCCCAGCATTATAAAAATGACAACACCCGCTAAACCTCCCAATAAAGCATTGCGAAGCACTTTGTCTTTTTTTATCTGTGCATCTTTTGCCGTTATTTGTGCTTTCTGAATTTTTATCTGTTGTTCTCTTTCTTCCAGTTCGTGGCTGGTTTTTAAATTCGCTAGTTTGCGGTTCACTTCCCCGTCGAAAATGGTATCGTTGAGTTCTTTGAATTGTTTGTGATAGAGAAGCGCTTGTTCATAATTGTTAACAGCCTCATAAGTTTTGGAAAGAGTTTCGTAGGTCCTGCGCATTTCATCCTTTGAGCCCATTTCTTCAGCCATCTTGCGACACCTTTGCAGTGTTTTAATGGCTTTTGTATAACGACCTGTTTCAAATTCCAGGATCCCGATATAGTTCAGGCAATAAGTTAACCCGGTACGGTCTTCCAGCTTCTCCCAATACGTCATGGCACGGTTAAAGTAATCTTCGGCATTCTTGTAATCTTCTTTTTCAAGATAGAGGATTCCTATATTTGTCAGGCAATAAGCAACATTCTGCGGCATGTTCTGTTTCCTGGATAATTCCAGAGACCGGGTATAGTAATCCATTGCCTTTTCATAATCTTTCTTTTTCCAGTATATTTCACCAGTATTCAGCCATACCATCGCAATTCCACCTGAATCCCCAATCTCTTCAAATATCTGTAAAGCTTCAAAATAATAATCAAGCGAATTGTTGTAATCTTCTAATTCGAAATATAGAATAGCCAGATTATTCAGAACATGAGCCACACCTCCCTTTTGACCCAGATCTTTGAATATTTGAAGAGATTTTTGATATTGCTCACTGGCCTGTTTGAAATGTCCCTGGAACCATAATATATTTCCTATGCTGTTATAGCAAGAGGCTTCAGTTCGTTTATCTCCTTTCTGATGAAATATTTCTAAAGCTTCTTTGAACTTTTGTATGGACTTGTCATAATTTCCAAGTTGGGAATGACACTCAGCATGATAATACAAAACTATCGCATAGGTTCTGCTGCTTGATCCTCTTAAAAGAGAATCCGACTTAGTGTAATACGCTAAAGCTTTATTGTATTCATTATGAATTAAATAAATTTGTGCGAATAAATAGTGGGCCATCGCTTTTACCCATTTTGAATCTGAATTTTCACTGATTTGTTTTGCTTTTCTGGCATATTGAAGCGCTTTTGCACTGTCTTTTCTTTGAAAAATATTATTTAAATTAAGTAATGCCTGAATCTTCAGAGAATCCTCTGCATTGCTCAGAACCACTTTCTCCAGACTGTCTGCTATTTCACTGTGCTGTGCCCATATAGGTTTGAAGTTGAAAAAAAGCAGAGAGAATAATACCAAAAAGAAAAGTACAATTGAATTGAGATATTGCATAAATAAACGTTTTTTGGAGAATAAATGAACTATTTTTTACTAATGGATTTTCTTTAACCATTCTAAGATACTAAAAAGATATACTGAAATCCAGTATCTTATAATACAAACCCAAAAAATATTTTCTGCATAACCAACGGAATCTTTGGGTGTATAAATTTTTGATAACCAGCAGGGAAATATCTTTTTTTACTATTGACAAGTTGGATTTGAATTTATAAATTTGAATGACTAAATGATTCCTTTATGAGAAAAAAAAGAAGTGAAAAGTATTTTATATTCTTTTTAGGTATTTCTTTGTTGGTAGGTGTTGTAGTCATTGATTCGTTTACCCAGAAGAGATCAAAACAAAAGAGAGGAGGAGAGGTTATGGAAATACAAAGTACAGCATTTAAACACAATGAGTTTATTCCGGAGAAGTATAGTTGTAAGGGAGCAGATATCAATCCGGACTTAGAATGGAAGAATGTTCCGGAGGGGACTCAAAGTTTTGCACTGAGTGTGAAAGATCCTGATGCCCCAACAGGAACATTCGTACATTGGCTTGTTTATGATATCAGTAAAGACAAACGGGAGATAGCCGAAAATTCTGTCCCGGGAAAGCAAGTGAAAAATAATTTCAGAAAAGAAGACTATGGAGGCCCGTGTCCTCCTTCGGGGGTTCATCGTTATTTTTTCAGACTCTATGCCCTTGATGTGGAAACACTGGGAAAGATTGACTCCATGGAGGCGTTTGATGAAAAAGTAAAAGAACATACCATTGATCACGCTGAGTTGATGGGTAAGTTTGAGAAGTAAAATTTTGATATTACAGAAATTTATAAGATAAGTCTTCCCCGGGGAAATAGCAGGATGATCGGCTGCCAAACCATTTCTTCCGGTGCTTTGCTA
>CAZWHH010000352.1:0-3325 GCA_964633615.1 uncultured Bacteroidales bacterium
TAAATCATTATATTTTGAGTTTTTTTTCAATATTCTTTATGGTTTGTTTAAAACGTTTGTCGGTGTCAATCAGATTATTTACTGTTTTGCAGGCATGTAAGACAGTGGCATGATCTTTTCCTCCTATTTGTGATCCAATTGAGGCTAAAGAAGACTTTGTAAGGGATTTTGAGAAGAACATAGCAATTTGTCTTGCTTGTACAATTTCTCTTTTCCTTGTTTTAGAATGTAATTGATCGGGAGAAATATTGAAATAGTCACAAACAATTTTCTGGATATAATCGACAGAAATTTCTTTTTTTGAATTCTTAACCAGTTTATCAATTACATTTTTAGTAAGATCCAGTGTAATTTCTTTTTTATTAAGAGTTGACTGAGCCAGTAAAGAGATCAAAGCTCCTTCCAGTTCCCTGATGTTAATTGTAATATTTGAAGCAATATACTCAACTATATCTTCTTTAATGTCAATTCCATCCTGATAGGTCTTGTGTTTCAGTATTTTTATCCTTGTTTCAAAGTCCGGGGATTGTAAATCCGCAGATAATCCCCATTTAAACCTGGACAGCAGTCTTTGTTCTATGCCCTGTATCTCAATGGGAGGTTTATCGGAAGTGAGGATAAGTTGTTTACCCGTCTGGTGTAAATGGTTGAATATGTGGAAGAAGATATCCTGAGTTTTTTCTTTTCCCGCCAATTCATGGATGTCATCTATAATAAGCACATCAATCATTTGGTAGAAATGCAGAAAGTCATTTGTATTATTGTTTCGGACAGATTCAACAAATTGCGTTTGAAATTTATTAGAATTGACATAAAGAACAGTTTTTTCCGGAAATCTTTCCTTTACTTTAATTCCAATGGCATGAGAAAGGTGGGTTTTTCCCAATCCGGATTCCCCATAAATAAACAAGGGATTAAAGGCGGTTCCACCTGGTTTGTCGGCAACAGCCTCTCCTGCAGATCTGGCCAGCCGGTTGCATTCCCCTTCAATAAAATTAGAAAAAGAGTTATCCGGATTAAGCCTCGGATCTACGTGGAGTTTTTTTATTCCAGGGATCACAAAGGGGTTTTTAATTGAGTTTTCCTCCGTTTTCAGGGGTACCGAAACGGGTTTGTTTTTCAGTTCGGTTTTGTTATTTGTTGGAAACCTGACAGTTACCGGCTTTTTTCTGGCTGATGTATTGTTCTCCATGACAACACTATATTCCAGTTTGGCCTTTTCTCCAAGCTCTTTTCTCAGGGTTTTTCTCAGTATATCAATATACTGTTCTTCAAGGTATTCATAAAAAAATGGACTGGGTACTTGAATAGTTAATACATTTTCTTCTACCTTAATTGGAACGATTGGTTCAAACCATGTTCTATACGATATTGAAGGTACATTGTCTTTTATTATTTTCAGACAGCGATTCCAGATATCGATGTGTTTTCTATCGTTCATTAATTGTTAATAATTTAGACTTTTCGACTGTTATTTTCTTGTCAAACAAATGTGATAAAAAAATATTTAAAAAAAAATTAAAATTTACTTGTATTTTTCATTTTAATCCTATGGTATTTTAAGTCAATGAAATATTTTTTTTATTTTTTTATATATTTTTAATTCGCTGGTTATTAGTAACTTAAAGTATAAAGTTGTTAATTAATTGTTAATTAAAAATTTGCTTGATTTAATTAAAGTGTTAAGAGAATATTAACACGTAGAATTAGATTTTGATTAGATAAAAATTATTTGTCTTTCTTTTTCCCTCCGAATATTGAAATATTAATATATCTTCCCGGATTCTCTTTCAGATCGTTTATTAACAGGTCAAGATCTCTGGATGTGCTATTCAGGTTATTGTAAAGGGAATCGTTATTTACTAAAAGGCCGAGAGATCCTTCACCCCGGTTAATTCTATAAAGGATGCTATCTGTTTTGGTCAGTGTATTTTCAAGCTTGTTAAGCGTTTTTTGCAGGTTTGCTTGTCTCAATGAATCAGTAATCGATGACATGTTGCTAAGGGTATTGGAAATATTTTCATTGTTATTTTTTAAATTTTCGGAAATGTCTTTGGTATTTCTAATCACGGATTTTAAATTGTCTTTTTCAGAAGTAAGGAGGTTATCAAGAGTTGATGAGGATCTTTTTAAATTTTGAGTTATATCTTTCAGATTGGTTAGTGATTTTGATATATTGGTTTGTGTGGCATTTTTCAGCATCATAGTTAACGAATCAATGGTTTCGATCATCCGTTCTGATTTCTCTTTAATGGGTTTAATTTCGGAATAGATCTGCTCTGTCAGGTCTACTTCAATGTTGCTTGGAAGGGTATCTCCTGACTGATAGTATTGTTTTTTATTTGTAAAATCCAGGCGGACGGCTTTAGTTCCAAGAAAATCAGAACTGAAGATAACTACTTCCGAAGCTTTTGGTATTTTAATGTCTTTTCGGATTGAAAAATATACGATGATGTCTCTGTTATTATCTCCATATAGCTTGATGGATTCAATTGTGCCGACATTCAGACCATTAAGAAATATCGGACTGGCTTTTTCAAGTCCTCCTATTCCATCATAGATGGCATAATAATGATTTGTTTGCGAGAAGATATTTTTGCCTTTTAAGAAATTAACTCCCCAAACAAGAAGTGCAATTAGAAAAGTGGCAATGAGTCCTATTTTTAATTCTTTAATCATTATAAAATTATTATTGGTTTGTTAATTTTAAGGCTTTTTGAACCGGAATGATTGTATCCTGCTGAAAGGCCACGATAAATGCATCCGGGAAATCTTTTTCTATTTTATCTTTTAGCTTTTTAATTTTGTCAAAATCTGAAGATTCACCAATCGTGTATTTATATGAATCGGATATTTTATGCTCTTCCACCTTATTGTGTCCTTTGAAAAAATCAGAACTCAGGGGGATGGGGTTATTTGATGCGGCCACCTGAACAGAAAATTTTATCTCTTCTTCTTTAGCCAGCATTACACTTTTCTTTTCAATTTTTTCTTTATAACCGATGAAAGCTTCAAAAATAGATTTTGCAAGATTATCCCGGCCCTTTTCTGTCAGCAGATATTTTTCTTCTTTTGAATTAGATAAAAAGCCGGCTTCAACAAGAACACTGGGCATGGTAGTTTTCCAAAGGACCAAAAAACCAGCTTGTTTGACACCTCTGTTTCTTAACTCGGTATGGTTTGAGAATTGTTCCTGGACAAAAGCAGCAAAATCAAGGCTTTGTTCCAGGTAAGTATTCTGTATCAGAGAAAACAAAATATAGGATTCCGCGGATTTAGGATTAAATCCTTCATATTTTTTTGAATAATCCTCTTCGTATAAAAT
>CAZWHH010000353.1:0-3309 GCA_964633615.1 uncultured Bacteroidales bacterium
CTTGAATTGGAGATTATCATAGCAAAAGACATGAACAGTTTATTCGCAAGACTTAACCGGGGGGACGTCGATATTATTGCTCATGGTTTGACAATTACTTCAAACAGAAGAGATAAAGTCGATTTCACCAAATTTTTTTACCATACCCACCAGGTGTTGGTCCAGAAAAAACCGGATAACTGGCGACAGATGAAACTTCATGAAATTCAAAGAATCCTTGTTAATGATGCCATAGAGTTGATAGGTGATACTGTTTCCGTTAGAAAGAACAGTTCATACCACCATCGGCTAAAAAATTTATCTGAGGAAATAGGGGGTAAAATAATTATCGATACATTGTCAGGATCTCTTGCCACAGATGAAATTATCAAACAAGTGGTAGATGGCAAAATCAAATATACCGTGGCAGATAATAACATAGCGGAAATTAATGCTTCCTATTATCCTGTTTTAGACGTAAGTGTTCCGATTAGTTTTTCACAGCGAATTGCATGGGCGGTAAGACCCAATGCTACAAAACTTTTAACTGAAGCCAATAGCTGGATCTCTAAATTAAAAGATAATGTGGACTATTATGTGATTTATAATAAGTATTTTAAAAATAAAAGAGATTTTAGAAAGCGGATACGAAGTGATTTTTATAGTTTAAGTAATAATAGAATCAGCGAATATGACGATTTAATTAAACAATATACCGAAAATCTGCCATGGGACTGGCGCTTAACTGCCTCATTGATTTACCAGGAATCGCAGTTTAACCCCGGTGCTTCTTCATGGGCAGGGGCTACGGGGTTGATGCAGTTGATGGCGCCTACCGCCAGAGATTTAGGAGTAACAGACAGAACCAATCCTGAACAAAGCTTAGAAGGAGGAACAAAATACCTGAAACAGCTGTGGGAACGTTTTGGTGCTGTTCCTGATTCTATTCAAAGAATTAAATTTACAATGGCAGCGTACAATTGTGGATATGGTCACGTGGTTGATGCTCAAAGCCTGGCTCAAAAGAAAGACCTGGATATTTACCAGTGGGATAATAATGTGGACGAAATGATACTGGCGCTTAGTTATCCAAAAAATTATAACGACCCCGTAGTGAAATATGGTTATGTAAAAGGCATAGAGCCTTATACTTATGTTGATCAGATATTTAAAAGGTATGAACACTACATTAAGTTTATTTCTTCGTAAGGAAACTTTGATTCATATGAATAGACTTATCAGTCAAACTACATTTTTTAACTGTTAATCAAATCATTTTGATAAAAACAGATGCTAAAAAAGTAACGAAATGGTCTGTTGTGATCGGGTTTTTAGCGATATTAGCAGTGGTTTATAAAATATTTAACCCGTGTCTTGTTGAATTTTTCCCCGAATGTTTTTTTCATAAAACAACTGGCTACAAATGTCCGATATGTGGATCGCAAATGGCTGTGCATTATCTCATGAATTTTGAGCTTTCAAAGGCTCTTATGAGTAATGCATTACTGGTGCTGGCAATTCCTTACATCTTAGTTACTATTGCAATGGATATTATTAAATCTACGAATGAAAATGTCCTGAAATTGAAAAAAATATTTTCCGGGAAAAAGACTTTAACTGGAATAGTGGTTATTGTTGTTTTATTTTGGATACTTAGAAATGTCTGATATTTCGTTTAATTATTGTTTTTCGTATTTTGAAATTGCAAACTGGCCATTGCAAAACGAATATCGCTGTAAGTAAATTCATCTCCAAGTTTTGACTTTATTTCTTTTAGTCTGTTTGTTTCTAATGCTTTGGCGACAGTTATAATTTGTTTTGATTTTACCTGATCCACAAACTGATTCGCATTCAATTCGCCTTTGGCTACATAATGAGCCAGGTGTCCCTCAATAGTTGAAACAGCCAATGATCGTTCTTTTGCAATTTCTTCCATACTTTTACCTGCCTGGTAAAGATTGTAAGAAATCTCCCTGGTATTGATTTTTTCTTTTGGCTTTTTTTTCTTTTCAAACTCTTTAATCTGATTAGAATGTTCCTTATCAATCAGACCTGTTTGCATGGTTTTGCCAGAGATCTCCTTATTCCTGATAACTGCATCTATTAATGTTCCTGCCTTTTGTATCGATTTTCGTTTTTGAAAGAGGGAGCTTTCCAATTCCTGCAGTTCTTTTTGAAACTTCTTAACTCCGGGAACTTCATTTAATTCCCTGGTCAGGTCCAGAATTTTTTGGGATAATTCCTGAAGTAACGGTTCAAAGTAACTAATGGCAGCAATGGTTCTTTTGTGGACATCCCCCAGCCATTGAGTGTTTTGGGAGCTGGTCAGTTTATTTAATTGTTTTATAAATTTATCGCTGACATGTTTAATCTCCCTTATTTCATTACTGAGTTCAACCGCCCAATTCTTATAATGTTGTTTTTTCGAACGGGTTACATCTTTCTGATAGCTTTCCACATGTTGACTCACCTCATAAAGGAGTGAACTGAAATCAAACGAATTCATGATATACTGTCGGATAAACCTGGGCAACTCCTTGTGATATTCCTGCTTTAGTTCATCTGGTTTTTGCTTGTGCCGGGCAAATTCTTTCAATGCTTCATCCGGACTAAGATTCTTCTGTGGAATAGGAGCATTCAGGACCAGCCCATCAAGAGAAACGAGACGAGACAACGCTACATAGATCTGTCCCGGAGCAAAAGCCTGAGAAACATCAATAATGGCTTTTTGGAACGTAAGTCCCTGGCTTTTATGAACAGTGATCGCCCAGGCCAGTTTTAAAGGCAGTTGTGTAAAAATCCCTTTAATCTTTTCTTTGATGGTATTGGTCTCCTGATCCAGTGAGTACCGCTTGTTTTCCCAGGTATATTCATCCACCATGGCAGGAGGAGAGCCATCGGTAAAACTTACTTCTACCTCGTCTTCTGTCAATTGAGTTACAGTCCCTATTTTCCCGTTGAAATATCGTTGTTCACCTGAATAATCATTCTTGATGAACATGACCTGGGCTCCTTTCTTTAATTCCAGCGTATAATCGACAGGATATAAGTGTTCTCCAAAGTCGCCCTCAATGTTAGCATCAAATTTAACAGATCGCCCGGGAAGTTTACTAAGGGCCTTTTTATTGATTGTATCAGCTTTATGATTATGGGTAGTCAGAAAGACGTAGCCATCGGATGATTTTGGTTTGAATGAAGATTTATAGTGCTGATTCAGGAGATTAATATCTTCCCGGGTCATTGTATTGTCTCTCAAATTATTCAGGAGACTTATAAATCGTTTGTCTGTCTGCCGGTAGATCTTTTCCAGTTCAATATAAAGCGGTTTTT
>CAZWHH010000354.1:0-3307 GCA_964633615.1 uncultured Bacteroidales bacterium
TTTGTAATTCTTCCTCTGTTTCTTTGATTTTCCTGATATCTGTTAAAACAGCAATATACTTAGTCAATATTTTGTTCTCTATTATAGGGGTTAAGGTGGTTTGTACATTAATTGGTTTTCCTTGCTGATCCTCAACAACGGTATCAAAAATAAAGGAGCGATTATGTTTAGCAGAATCCTCAAGAATATTTTGAATTTCAAAATCTTTATACAAATTACGAATATTCGATGCAAAAAGATATTTAAGTTGTTCCAGGTTATAACCAAATAAATGCTGAAAACCCTCATTGATCCATTCAATTTTTCCTCTCTCATTTGTAATTATTACCGCATTATCTGTTTTACTGGCAACCAATGACAATTTTTGCAATTCCTTATTCACTTCGGCAAGTTGTTCGGCTTGTGTTTTTATTTCTTCTTTCTGTTGGTGGATCTCACTTGTTCTTTCAATCACAATTTTCTCCAGGCGATCTCGATCTGCCTTTAACTTTCTCACATAAAATTTTACTCCGGTATAAATCAATACAATAAATACTGTAATATAGAGTAAATAGGCAAGGATGGATCTATACCAGGGCGGCTCTATGGAAAAATGAAAGATACATTCCTCACTTGTTTGGTTGTAGATATTTTTTGCTATCACATGAAAACTATAGTCTCCTTCTCTAAGATTTGTATATTCCACGTTAGTTTCCTTAGACCATTTATCAGATTTCTCCTCGAAACCCTCCAGCCATGTATTAAATTCTATTTTTTCAGATTCATCATAATAGGTGGCTGAATATTCGAATCTTAAAGCATTCATCTTATAAGGCAAGCTCATCCGTGCTGAACTTTCATTCAAAGCAATATTTGGACTAATCATGTTTTTGTTCCCAAAATATAAAACAGAATCTTGCTGAATATTAATTACTTTTCTAATATGAGACTTATATGAATCCTTATAATCCTTATTATATTGTGGATCATAATTTAATATGTATTCATCGGTCCCAAACATCACATTTCTTTTATTGATGAATGCAATCCTTTCAAGGTTTCTCCCCTTAAATTTATAAAAGGGCTTTTGAATTATTGAATCACCTGATTCTGTTTGGGTAATAATTTTAAGAAGTCCGTCATCCCTCACCCAGTAATTCCCCTGAGGTCCTTTTCTTAAAAGAGTGACTATCCCTTGTATTTTAAATCTTTTGTTTAGTTTGTCATAAGGTTCTGCCCTCCCTGTTAAATTATTAAAATGAAAGATCCCATCATGCAACTGATTTGTAAAGACAATTTCATTATCAATTTTTATAACCCAATTCCCTCCATTGGAAGAAAGCCCATCTTCCGTAGTGAAATGTTGAACTTTAATAACAGAATCCTTTGCTTCATTTAATATCACTTTTTTAATTCCGTGTAATTCATCTGAGATCCAAAAATCACCATGTTTGTCAATAGCCGCATACATAATATTATCTTCAAAACCTTTTATTGCTCCTTCTATAATAATATCATTTCCTGTATTTCTCAATTTATACAATCCCTTTATTGAACAAGCATAAAGCAAATTAGTATCTGCAGGATCTGTCAATAACTCCCAAACATTATAGGGAACAGGCAATAATTTCTCCACTTCAGCATTCCTTATCACAATTACACCGGCGTTATGTCCACAGAGTATAAATTCACCTGTTTTTGTAAAAAGCCAGGATTGCCCCTGCGATTTTTTTAAGAGTCTGGCCTGATTCACCTGGAACTGAAAATTTATTTCCTGCCATGGTTTTATATAAACCCCTTCATCGCTACTAAAAAAGAGTTTATCTCTATTTTTATACACATAATAGTTTTGCCTCGGAACATTATAATCTTCTGTATAATAAGAAAAAGGAGAGTTAATCTTCAAATAAGATATTCCATTGGTAAGTGCAACCCATAAATTTTTTTGCTTATCCACCATTAAATCAAGCACCACGTTATTTTGTAAACCATTTGATTTATTGTAAACCTGCACTACTTTGCCCTGGCCATTCATAATAATAACACCAGCACCTTGTGTACCGAGCGCATAATAATCTCCCGGTAATTTTTCGCCACAATAAACCGGGTTTTCAATAATAAAGTCACTTACAGGGATATCCCATGAATTAAATTTTTTACCATCATAAATAGATAACCCATCTATAGGGGAAGCCAACAACCATAAAGAATCTCTAAAAGGGAAAACAGCCCGCGCAGCATAATGCTTATAGTGCTCACCATCAGGAATTAATTCTAATTTATTATCTTCCAGCAGCATGATCCCTCTTTCTGAATCAAAAACATAATACCTCCCATCAATGATGAAATCATAAAAAAATTGTCCCTTTGTTTTAAAAACCTTAAGAATAGTGGTATCGGAATATAAGAACAACTTATTCCTTGCTCGTATGTATAATGTATCACCCATCACATTGATACCCCATATATTTCGAATATCTTTTATATTCTCAGGTACTTTATCTGATAAAGATTCATAATAATATTTTCCCCCTGAATCAATCAACAGCTTTCCGAATTCTCCCTCACCTCCTATATAAAGGTGGTTTTCATAATCTGTGTTAATTGATCTTACAACACTACGGTTGGGAAGAAATTTCATTCTCCATTTTGAACCATCAAATATTAATAAACCATCAGAATTACCAAAAAACATTTTTCCGGATGAATCCTGAAAAACCCTCCAGTTCTGGGGAGAGGCCCTGTGTCCTGAAGGAGAATAATCTTCAATTGAATAGTTTTTAATCTCACAAATTCCTTTCTCTTTAATTTGTCCCGGCAATTCACTAAATGAAAAGATTAAAAAAAAGACAAGAAACAAAAAAAAGATAAATTTTGATTTTGAACGTTTAATGTTCATTCCGGCAATTTATTAACATTAACAGAGGATGAAAATATAAAAAATGGAGATAGGAAACAAATATTTAATCCGGAATAAAATTTCAAGATCGAAAACGCAACCTTAAAGACAAAAAACAGGTAAAAATATTATGTATAATTATTTTTAGGGTAGGGCACTAATAATAAAATGTGAAACGTTTAATATAAAAATTAAAGCATACTGTTTCTCCGGCAAACTATCCGTATAATTTAAAAGAATTAGCATTGGTTAATCTTTTCAGAAAGAATGGAATGTTTATATTGTTCAAAAAAATTTGTAGAATTTGAATAATAATAAGGTTCTTAGTAATAATTAACTGTATAATTTACTATTTTAGTAGCTTAAGACAATATTTAAACAGGGTTTCGTAAAAATGAAAGAAGAAAAATACATACAAGAGCAATATAA
>CAZWHH010000355.1:0-3296 GCA_964633615.1 uncultured Bacteroidales bacterium
ATTCTGAAACCTTCTCCTCTTTTTCCTAAAAGGTTTTCAACCGGAACTTTCACATCATTATAAAAGATCTGAACAGTTGATGAGCCTTTAATCCCCATTTTATCTTCTTCCGGGTTGATATCTACTCCGTCCCACTCTTTCTCAACAATAAAAGCACTTAGGATACGGTCGTTTTCAATTTTTGCGAACACCACCTGAACATCAGCAAAGCCCCCATTGGTGATCCACATTTTTTGTCCGTTCAGGACATAATGCTTGCCGTCTTCTGTTGGAACAGCTTTCGTTGATCCTGCATTTGCATCAGAACCTGCTCCCGGCTCAGTAAGAGCAAATGCTGCAGTATATTCTCCTGAAGCCAGTTTAGGCAGATATTTTTGTTTTTGTTCTTCATTTCCATAATAAACAATGGGCAAAGTGCCTATTCCTGTATGAGCTGAATAAGCCACAGAAAATGAATATCCCCCTCCAAGTACCTCAGCAGAAAGCATGGAAGTAGTAAAGTTCTGCCCGAATCCTTCATATTCTTCGGGAATAGAAATTCCCAGTAATCCCAGTTCTCCTGACTTTTTCAACAAACTTTCCATCAGTCCTTCTTCCTTCTTATCGATCCTGTCAACTATCGGTATCACTTCTGTTTCCAGAAAATCTTCACAGGTCTGGGCAATCATTGTTTGCTCTTCATCAAACTCTTCGGGAATAAAAATATCTTCTGGTTGAACCTCTTTTGTGAGAAATTCGCCTCCTTTTATCTTCAATTCTTTTTTTTCCATTGGTATTAGTTTTTGATTATAATTCAAGTGCTTGTTCTATCAATTCAGCTATATCGTAATTTTTTATTTCATTTTCTTTGTTCTTATATTTTAGCCCGTCGGTCATCATAACCATACAATAAGGGCATGCGGTAACGATCACATCGGCTTTTGTATCAAGGGCTTCCTCGGTTCTTTCAATGAAAACTTCTTTATCCCCTTTTTCTGCTTCCTTAAACATCTGACCGCCTCCGGCACCACAGCAAAGGGCAAAACTTCGATTCCTTTCCATTTCTACTTTCTTTGAAGGAATGGCTTTCAGAATCTCTCGCGGGGCTTCATACTCCTGGTTAATTCTACCCAGATAACATGGGTCATGATAAGTAAAAGTTTTATCACTGAACATCTCACTATCAGGTTTCAGCGCTCCCTCTTGTATAAGTTTATTAAGAAACTGCGTATGATGCCATATTTCATAATGACCACCAAAATCCGGGTACTCATTTTTAAAAGTGTTATAAGCATGAGGATCAGCGGTAATAATCTTTTTCACCTCGTAGCCATTCAACAATTCCACATTCGTCATGGCCTGCATCTGGAACAACATTTCATTGCCCCCTCGCCTTGCAACATCACCGCTGGAGGATTCTTCCGTTCCCAAAACAGCATAATCTATTTTGCAATGCGTAAGTATTTTTATAAAGGCCCGGGTCACTTTCTTATATCGGTCGTCAAAAGCTCCTGCACTACCAACCCAAACCAAATATTCTGGCTTTTTCCCGTTAGCAAACAGGTTGGCCATTACCGGAACCTCTATTTTTTGTTTTGCTTCTGCCATAATATCTTAAATTGATTATTTTATTTCTCGTTGATATATAAATCCTCTGCCCAAAGCATCCGATCTTCCTGTGAATACTGCCAGGGAGCTCCATTGTTTTCAATGTTACTGAAAATTGCATTCAGGTCTCCTGGTCCGGCTGCTTCTTCCATCACCAAATACCTTCGCATTTCAAGTATCAACTGGGGTTGGTTTATATTAATAGGGCATTCCCGGGCGCAGGCGTTACAGGTTGTACAAGCCCAAAGCTCTTCCTCGGTGATATAATCACGAACCAGTGCTTTTTCATCAGAAAATTCTTTTCCTTTTTTAAGCATTTTCGGTCCTTTCTCCTTCATCCGATCACGCAAATCCATCATAATCTTTCGGGGAGACAACTTTTTGCCGGTAATATTAGCCGGACAAACAGCAGTACATCTTCCACACTGAGTACATGCCAATGAATCAAAATAATTTTTCCATACCACGTCCTCCGCATCAAGTACTCCAAACCTGGTGGTTTCCTCTTCCTGGTCTGCAGACTCTTCAAAAGCAGCATTGGGATCCATCATTAATTCAACCTCCTTCTTTACATTTTCCATTGTATCCATTTTACCCAATGGCTCTAAACGTGTAAGAAACACATTAGGTACAGATAAGAAAACATGGAAATGTTTTGAATAAGGCAGATAATTAGCAAAAAAGAAGATCAGTAAAATATGAAGCCACCAGTTGATCTCATGATAAATATGCAGGTGATGTTCAGACATAGATGCAAACAGAGGAGCCAATAACTCACTTAAAGGAAATGTGCCATGAATCTCTTTGCCTGCTTCAGCACTATATTGGATATAAAAAGTGTTCATTCCCAGGAGAGAGATCATCAGTAACAGGATAAGGGTTAAAGCAATATTGGCATCTATATGGTTCCAGTGAGACATCTCAATTCCACCGAATCTCTTCACATGAAGGAAGAGTCTCCTGGAAAGAAAAACAACAATAGCAATGGCAATAATAAAGGCAAACACATCACCAGCCCCTACGATCACATCATAGACAACTCCCAGGGCTTTTAAAATCCTTTCGGTTCCAAGGATCCCGTCCAGTACCATCTCAATGCTGCCAATCAGAATCACAATAAACCCCCAGAAAACAAGTGCATGTAACAAACCCAGAACAGGCCTGCGGAACATTTTTGTTTGTCCGATAGCAACCTTCATCATCTCTCCAAAACGTTTTCCTAATTTGTTTACAGGAAAACCTTTCCGGGTGAGCTTAAATAAAGCAATTAGTCTTAATACAGAATAGGTAAAAACTCCCAGCGTAATAAGTAACGCGATTATAAAAATTATTTGCTTTGACATACTTATATTTTTTAATTGAAAAGCAACAGATACACATGTTACCTGTTGCCTGAAACTCCCTTATATATGGTAAACGAGCATTATGATTTTGCTTCTTTAGCAGCTTCAATAAGTTCCGGGAGTACTTTGAAAGCATCTCCGACAATTCCGTAATCCGCTGCTTCAAAAACCGGGGCGTCCTTGTCGTTGTTAATGGCAACAATATATTTGGCCCCGCTTACTCCTGCTATATGCTGAATGGCACCTGATATTCCGACAGCAATGTACAGATTCGGTGCTATAATTTTTCCGGTCTGTCCGGTATGTTCTTCGTGTGGTCTCCATCCTTCATCAGAAACGGGACGGCTACAGGCGGTAGCACCACCC
>CAZWHH010000356.1:0-3289 GCA_964633615.1 uncultured Bacteroidales bacterium
ATACCGTAAACTGAGAAGATTATGTTTAAATTTGGAAATCCTGAAATATTATATGGTCTGATAATCGTTCCTGTGCTTCTTGTGCTTTTTTTAATTGCTGTTTATCAAAAGAAAAAAGCCCTCAGGAAGTATGGAGATTTTAGTATTATTCAGCACCTGATGCCTTTTCGTTCCAAAGCACGGCCGGTAATAAAATTTATCCTGGTACTGACAGCGATCACGGCTTTGATCTTTGCAGCAGCTGATCCCCAGTTTGGGTCTAAACTGGAGAAAGTTAAGCGCAAAGGAGTGGAGATCGTTATTGCACTGGATGTGTCTAACAGTATGATGGCTGAAGATATTGAGCCCAACAGGCTGGAGCGTTCTAAAAGAGCAATTTCAAGGCTGATAGACAGATTAAAAAATGATAAAATAGGATTAATAGTTTTCGCGGGGGATGCTTATGTTCAGGTGCCTGTAACTACCGATTATTCAGCTATTAAGATGTATTTATCTACGATTAATACTGATATTGTACCGAAACAGGGAACAGCTATTGGTTCGGCAATAGATCTGGCTGTTAGATCGTTTGACGAAAAGAGCAAACTTGAAAAAGCATTGATCATTATAACTGATGGAGAAAATCATCAGGGCAATGCAGTAGAAGCTGCAGAAAAAGCACGAAAAGAAGGAATTAAAATTCATACTATTGGAATGGGAAGCGTTGAAGGAGCGCCTATTCCTGTTAAGAAACAAAATGGACAGGTAGTATATCAAAAAGATAACCAGGGTAATACGGTGGTTAGTAAGTTGGACCCGGAGATGCTGCGAAAGATTGCCGCCGAAGGTGAAGGAAAGTATACCAGGGCAAACAATGCAAGGTCCGGCTTGAATGCGATTTTTAATGCCATTAGTAAAATGACACAGAAAGAAATTGAATCTAAAGTTTATACGGATTATGAACATCGTTTTCAATATCTTTTAGGCCTGGCACTTTTTCTCTTGTTTATAGACATAGTACTCTTAAACAAGAAAAATAAAAAGTTTCTGAAGTTTAACCTGTTTAAAACGGGAGTGTGATTATGAGGCGAATATTTGGAATAATAGCTGTTTTGATTGTATCTACAATTACCATTTATGGACAAGCCGAACGTAAATACATTCGAAAGGGAAACCGTGAATTTGAAGAAAAAAAATTTACCGAAGCGGAAATAAAATATCGAAATGCCATTGATAAGGAACCCAACTCTTTTGAGGCCAATTTTAACGTGGGGGATGCTTTGTATAAGCAGGAGAAATACCAGGAGGCTGCTAAAAAGTTCAGCTCACTGGTTGGAAAGGATGTTTCGAAAGAGAAGCTGGCTAAAGCCTACCATAACCTGGGCAATGCACTACTGAAGAGTGATAAGTTAAAAGAGAGCATAGAAGCTTATAAGAATTCTTTAAAATATAACCCCGGTGATATGGAAACAAAGCATAATCTTACTTATGCGCTTGAGCAATTAAAAAAACAGCAGGATAAAAAAGATAAAAAGAATAAGAATCAAAAGCAGGATCAGAAGAAGAATAATCAGAATCAAAAGGAAAAAAAGAAAGATCAAAAGGAAGATCAGGATCAGCAAAATCAGCAAAATAATCAAGAGGAACAAAATAAAGAGGATCAAAAAAAACAGGAGGAGAAACAGTCTCCGTCTCAACAAAAACAGGAGATGTCTAAAAAAGATGCTGAGCGTCTGTTAAAAGCTATTGCAAATGATGAAAAGCAGTTACAGAAAAAACTGAAAAAGAAAAAAGCGAAAGTAAAATCAGCCAAAACGGCTAAGGAGTGGTAATAATTGTAAGTATAAACCGGGCCATGTCGTAATAGTAATATTCATAACAAATGATTGGTTTGGCGATGGATCATGGCAAAAGATAACTTACAGAAAAGAATAAGCAGATGAAAAAATGGATCTTATACATAGTTTTAATATTTACTTTTGGACATCTTTATGCAGATGAAGATGTGAAGTTTTCAGTGAATGCTCCTAATGTGGTTCGTCAGGGACAACAATTCAGGCTGGTGTACACTGTAAATTCTAAAATTGATGATTTTCAAGCTCCCCAGGTTGAAAATTTTAGTGTGCTGGCCGGCCCCAGTAAATCTACAAGTACCAATATCAGTATCATTAATGGAAAGATGACACGTCAGTATACCTTGAAATTTACCTATATTTTACGTGCTGATAAAACAGGAAATTTTACGATTCCACCTGCCAGAATTGAAACGGATGGAAAAATATATCAATCTGAAGAGGTTGATATTGAGGTGATTAAAAGCAATGGTGGTACATCCTCACGGCAGCAGGAAACCCGGGAGAAAAAGGAGGAGCAGCCGAAAGATATTGACAATGAAGATCTTTTTGTAAGAATTTTTCTTAACAAAAAAAATGTAAGGAGACAGGAACCCGTGGTGGCCACTATTAAAATATATACCAAATTAAATCTTTCCGGTTTTGAGAATGTAAGGTTCCCTGATTTTGACGGTTTTTATAAATATGAAATTGAAACACCTCCCTTAAGACAGTTACAGGAAGAGAATATCAATGGCGAGATATACGGAACAGGTGTGTTGAAAAAATATCTTCTGTTCCCTCAAAAAGCAAAAAAGTTGACAATTGATCCTTTTAAAGCGGATTGTATTGTGCAAAAGCGTGTTAAATCAAATTCCAGGAATATTTTCGATGATTTTTTTGGATCTTATCAAAAGGTGAAAATACCCCTCTCCAGCAAGGCTGTATCACTCAATGTTAAGCCCTTGCCTGGAGGTAAACCATCTACTTTCAGCGGAGGGGTTGGTGACTTTACCATTTCAGGCTCGCTGAATAAAAATAAGGTAAAAACAAACGAATCGCTAAGTTTAAATATAGAAATATCCGGCAATGGAAATTTGAAAGTCATGGATATTCCCAACGTAGATTTTCCTCCTGATCTGGAAGTTTATGATCCCAGGATTGAGAATGATATTGACATATCTTCAAAAGGGGCCCGCGGGAAGAAAAAAATCGAATACCTTATAATCCCACGACATGAGGGAGAATTTAGAATTCCTCCCTTCGTGTTTAGTTACTACGATCTGAATGAAAATAAGTATAAAACCCTTTCCACAGAGGCTTTTAAACTCATGGTAACCAAAGGGAGCGGCGACACCACCGTGAATGTCACTTCTTATTCTAAAAAGGATATTAGTTTTATAGACAGTGATATAAGGTTTATAAAAACAGAAGATTTCAATCTGAAAGAAAAAGGAAAATTTGTTTTTGGCTCACCC
>CAZWHH010000357.1:0-3275 GCA_964633615.1 uncultured Bacteroidales bacterium
TGAGAGGAGCAGAAAAATTATTTATTCAGTTTTTAAGATATTTTAAAAATTGTTCTACCTGTAAGAAGAATTTTCGTTTTTTGATTTATAAAAGAGGAATTACCGACAAGGGTATTGAAAGAGCTGTCAACCGTCTTGGGCTTAATGGGAGTGTGGTGTGGAGTGTCCAGGAAAAAAATATAGATCAGTTTCTTGATTCGATAGATGTGTATCTCAGCATTCAATCCGGTAATAAGTTTAATTATCCTGCATTATACGCGATGGCTCATTTTAAGCCAGTAATTGGGATGTCTTCCGGCAGTGACAGCGAACTTATTGAAAACAATAAAAATGGATTTCTTTACAGCGGAGGGGATTTAAATTCTGTTTTTAATCAACTGGAACTTCTCACCAATAAAAAGTACCGGGAAAAAATAGGAGAGAATGCCAGGGCGTCGGTAGAAAAAAAATTTAATTTTGACACTTCTATTAAAAATATCGAATCCATTATTGAATAATAATCCAGCTTAAAATTTGCTATGAAAGAAGATATCAGAGAAGCTCTAAATGTACTAAAAAGTGGTGGAACTATTTTATATCCGACAGACACTATTTGGGGCATTGGTTGTGATGCGACCAATCCGGAGGCAGTTGATAAAGTTTTTAAGATTAAGGGAAGAGACCGGAATAAATCGCTATTGGTGCTGGTTGATTATCCCTCAAGGATTGAACGTTATGTAGAAGATGTTCCTGAAGTTGCCTATGATCTGGTGGAATTATCTGATAAGCCATTAACTATTATCTATCCGAATGCCCGGTTTCTCGCTGAAAATTTAATAGCTGAGGACGGAAGCATTGGGATAAGAGTTGTGGATGATCCTTTTTGCCAGGAGTTGATTACAAGGTTTAAAAAACCTATTGTTTCTACTTCTGCCAATATTAGTAGGGTAAAAAACCCATCAATTTTTTCGGATGTTAAACAGGAAATCATCGGGGCAGTGGATTATGTAGTCGGATGGAGACAGGAAGAGGTGATCCCCAATTCTCCTTCAGGTATTATAAAGTTAGGGGCCAAAGGAGAAGTTAAAGTAATCAGAGAATAATTGATGAGATAAAATTTCTAAGATTTACGCAGGCAAACAGATACAATTAATATTTGTTTGCCTGCGGTTTAATTTATAAAACCCGCAATCGGGATTAATCTATACTTCTGATTTTCCCGGAACCTGAAATGCTGGCATCAATTGAAGCATTGCCTTTGTATTTTGCATTTCCGCTTCCTGTTATGTTGGCTTTTATCTTTTTGTTGGCAAAAATCTTGCAGGATCCTGATCCACTGATATCTATAGTTGCAAAATTCACCTTTAAGTTTTTACTTTCAAAGTCTCCGGAACCGGTAATATCAACATCCAGGTTTTCTGTAGTTTTTGAGCCGGCTAGTTTAATAGCTCCCGAACCAGAGATCTCAGCATCGATTTCATCGGACAGCAAATTGCCGATATGGATCTCTCCACTTCCCGTGATGTTTAATTCCATATTTTTGGTTTTAATATCAGTTTTGGCAAGCAAATCAGCAGAACCGGAGATGCTAATCTCTTCGACTTCAGGAGTTGAAATTTTGATTTTGATCTCTTTTGTGGATTTGGAGAAACTGAAGGGTTTGTTATACCTTATGATAAGTTTGTTGTTTCTTACTTTGGTCACAATATCATCCAGCAAATGCTCTTCACCGTTTAAGATGACTTCTGTTTTGTTGCCCTGGTAAAATTCAATTTTTGCACCTACAGAAATACTGATGGAATTAAATTCTTCAACTGCCTTGTTTTCTGTTTTTACTTCATCTGCCAATAAATTTGTGCTAAACAGGCAAATAAAGACAATTGGTGCTAATAAATACATTCCTTTTGTTTTCATGGATTTGTTTTTTTATGTGACAATTAATATTTCATAATTTTATTGAATGACGAATTGCTTATGAAGATGCTGCATGATATTTTTTTTATTTTTGAGGACTTAATAAAAAAATGAATTATCAATCTTTTCAATTTTTTCACGAAACCCCTGTTCAGGTTCGATTCAATGATCTTGATGTGATTGGGCATGTGAATAATGCTGTTTATCAGAACTTCTTTGATTATGGTCGGTTGAATTATTTTACCGATGTGTTTGGTTATAAAATGAACTGGAGGGATAAAATTCTATTGCTTGTCAAAATTGAGATAGAATACTTGAAACCCGTTGATTTATATGATAAAACACGGGTACTTACAAAGGTTTATCAGTTGGGAAATAAAAGCTTAAGAATGCGACAACAAATCGTAGGAGAGTATGATGAGGATGTAAGGTGTGTGAATAATGGAATATTAGTGGGTTATAGTTACCCTGATGGTGTGACCATCCCGCTGCAGTCAAATTGGCGCAGCAGTATCATGAAATATGAGAAAGATATTCGGTTTGAATAAATAAGACAGATTAAAATATAAGTTATTCTAATTCCAGTAAACCATCAGGAATATGGTTTTTGATCACTTTGTTTTCCTCATCAATAAAAAAAAGCGTGTGTTTATTAAAAGGAATTTCGATGAGATGATCTTTGTATTTTACTTGCAAAAGGGGGTTTGACGGAATTTCAATCATTTTTTTTACACTTCCAATTTCCTGGTCATTCTGGTCTTTTAGTAAAAAACCTTCCAGATTTTTCGCGGTTTCTTCTGAACGGGTATTTATTTTAAAATGTTCTCCCGATAGAAACCAGTCTTTCCTGATTAAACTTTTTGCTTCTTCTGCACTATTGATGTCTTCAATTTTTGTTATCACAGTACCGGTACTTTTCCTGAAAAATTCTTCAATAAAGAAAGGAACCAACAAACCATCAATTTCTATGAATATTGGAGCATTTTGAAACACATTATCAGGTATTTGATGGTCTGTGCTGAGAATGACTTCACCTTTTCTCCCGTGTGTTTTGATGACTTTTCCTAAATTTTTATATTTTTTCATCATCATAGAAATCAGCATGCAATCTGTCAGGGTATTTTTTATAAAAAACCCCGGTTTTAAGCCGGGGCAGATAAAATAATCTTTAAAAAATATTTTTCTCGAAAACGTATCCAGAAAAGTGAAGCCTATTCTTCTTTGTTATCAGATTTTTTTTCTTCTTTGGCTTCGGTGTCTTCTTCTTTCTTTTCTTCTTTCTTCTCCTCTTTAGCCTCTACTTCTTCTTTCTTTTCTGAAGGTTTTTCTTCTTTTGTTTCTGTTGTTTTTTCCTCAGCAGTTTCCGGCTTTTTCTCTTCAGC
>CAZWHH010000358.1:0-3263 GCA_964633615.1 uncultured Bacteroidales bacterium
AAAATCATGAACAACACAAACAAACCCACAAAATTTCCCCTCCTGCCACTGTCACGGCAACTGCTTACTGACTACTAAATTCTCCATTCTAATTTATTACCTTTGTAAAAAAACATTTTCTATGGAAGGATTTAAAGCATACGATATCAGAGGTGTCTATAACAAAGATTTTAACAAAGAAGATGTATATAAACTCGGGTTTTTTTTACCCCGCCTTTACAAAGCAAACAAAATACTGGTAGGTAGAGACAAACGCCTGTCTTCTGATGAGATCTTTGAAGCCCTTTCCCGGGGAATTATCGATGCAGGGTGCGATGTGTATAATATCGGATACAGTACCACGCCAATGGTTTATTTTGCAACGGGGAAGCATGATTTTCATACCTCAGTACAAATTACTGCATCCCATAACGCGAAAGAATACAACGGTTTCAAAGTGTCCGGCCCTGAAGTACTGCCCATTGGGTACAACAATGGATTAAATAAAATAAAAAACCGGGTTGAAAATGAACCTGTGAGTTCAGCCAAAAGAAAAGGGGAAATTCATGATTTCCCGGTAAAAGAGGAGTATCTTGAATTCCTTAAAAGATACATCCATCCTGAAATTCAACAATTGAATATAGGAGTAGATTGCTCCAACGGCATGGCAGCCTTCCTTATAAAAGAAATTTTGGGGGATCTTCCTCACTATATTCATGATACAGCCGATGGAAATTTTCCCGGCCATGACCCAAACCCCCTTAAAGAGGAAAGCCGTGAAGACATTGTGCGGCTGGTGAAAGAAAATCAATACGACGCTGGCATTATTTTCGACGGAGATGCCGATCGTGTCATGTTTATCGATGAAAGAGGACAGTTTATTTCTCCTGATCTTATGATCGCTCTTATGGGGCACTATTTTTTAAAAAATAAACCAAATGAAAAGGTGTTACAAGACATCCGATCGTCTAAGTCCATCAAAGAATACCTGAAACAATTCTCTGCCGAAATTCATACATGGAGAGTCGGAAGAGCTTTTGCTGCACCAAGGCTTAAAGAGATTAATGGCTTGTATGGCGGTGAATTGGCAGGGCATTATTACTTCCGCGATTTCTTCTATTCCGACTCCGGATTTTTAGCAACCTTGATTGTACTGGATGTAATTTCGGAATTTAAAAAGCAAGGCGTTACGCTCTCGGAATTGATCAGCACCATATCTAACTATGTAAGCAGTGGCGAACTGAATTTTCAGATTGAAAACAAACAAAAAGCCATGCAGGCATTGGTCGATCATTTTAGTACAGAGGAAGAACCTCTTGAAATCATGGATTTCGATGGCTACCGGCTGGAGTTTAAACACTGGTGGTTCAATGTGCGTCCCTCGAATACCGAACCTTATCTGAGGGTGATTCTGGAAGCCGACAGAAGCGAATTGCTGGATGAGAAAACAAACGACATCAAAGCGATCTTACACCAAATTGACTAAATGACACTGCAGCAATTTTTTCAGACGAAAGAAACAGAAGCCGGTTGCGATGAAGCCGGGAGAGGTTGCCTGGCAGGTCCTGTATTTGCAGCTGCTGTCATTCTTCCTTCGAATATTAAAATCCCCCTGCTGAACGATTCCAAACAGCTGAATGCCAAACTAAGAGAATCCCTCAGGGACGAAATCCGGGAGAAAGCCATTGCCTGGGCTGTGGCTTCAGTAAGCAACCGGGAGATTGATGAGGTAAATATTTACAAAGCTTCTATGTTGGCTATGCACAGAGCCATTGAAAAACTCAGCAGCCAACCCGGTTATCTTTTGGTTGACGGGAAATTATTCATCCCGTATAAAAAAATCCCTTATTCATGCATAATAAAAGGAGACAGTAAATTTTATTCCATAGCAGCAGCTTCGGTGTTAGCCAAAACTTACAGAGATGATTACATGAGAAAACTGCACACCGAGCTTCCTTATTATCAGTGGGACCAAAACAAAGGTTATCCAACCAGGGCACATCGTCAGGCCATTAAGGACTATGGCGTTTCTCCATACCACCGGAGATCTTTTCGGCTTTTGCCCGATGCAAATCAGCTAACTCTTAAAAATTTCACACGAGGAAAATAAACCCTGAATGTGATTGTGTGTACCTGGTGAACCTGTTTTACTGAGATAGTTTCAGGAGTAAAAGATACAAGAGGTCATTTGTCAAATTAGATTTGACTGATAAATGGGCTTAATTTTCATTTCTCCACAGCCCATGCAAATTACAATGTGCCCGGGCACTTACTTTTATGGCATCTGCCCTGAAAAAAGCTTCTGGAGTTTCGCCCGGATTTAAAAATTGAGTGTACACCTTATGGTCAGTGATAAGTTCAATCCATTGAATATAATGCTCCTCCGTCATCGGATGATTGACTTCTCCTACCGTAATTTTGTAACCGTCGTCAATTCTCTCGATAACCGGCACATGCTTTTCAGTGGCCGCATCGACTGTGTTTTCACGTAGCAACTCCATCGGTTGATCACAGCAAGCAAGGTTTTGCCGGCCCCGGTGATAAATCATTACAATGTTACCACAGTCCATGCATTTATAAAGTTGTTTTCTTCTGGTATCAGCCATAGCGATGATTTATTGGTTTGTGTGCTATCAAATGTACTAACTATTTTTTTAAAACGTATAATTGAAAAATGCCAAAAAAAGGCCACTCAAAATATTGAGCAGCCTTTCTGTATTTTTTGAACTTTTACTCTTCCTGTGTCTCGTCTACAAATTGTCGTTGTTTCAATTCCCGGTCAAGCATCAGAATACCTTGTCCTTTGCCACCGATTAATTTCAACTGTTGCAGAATCTCATCCGCATTGGTTTCTTCCTCAACCTGTTCAGCAACAAACCACTGGAGCATATTGTCGGTTCCATGGTCTTTTTCTTCACGGGCCAGGTTCACCAGGTTGTGTATAAGACTGGTAACTTTTTGTTCATGTTCGTATACTTCCTCCATCACCTGAACCGGACCATCCCAATCCTTTTTTGGTGCTTCAATGGCCTTCAGAGTCACTCTTCCGCCACGGTCATTAATATATCGGTATATCTTCATGGCGTGTGTCATCTCTTCCTGTGCCTGTATATACATCCAGTTGGCAAATCCTCCCAGATTTTGATCTTCAAAAAAAGCATTCATTGATAAATATAGATAGGCTGAATACATTTCAGCATTCACTTGTTCATTAAGTGCTTCTTCCATTTTTTTTGATAACATAAGTTTTCCTCCTTTTAATTTTCGGTTTAATTTATTTTAAT
>CAZWHH010000359.1:0-3254 GCA_964633615.1 uncultured Bacteroidales bacterium
TTGTAACGAGATGCCAAATTTTTGACGCACGCGCTAAAACGCTTGCTAGCTGGATAATACTCACATGTAATTCAGAGTCACGCCGCTTAGTAGAGACACGCCGCGGCGTGTCTCTACTAAGGCCTTATTTTGAGGGAGAATAAGAAAACATATTGTTCCTTAAGCCTCGTAGCCCGGAGGTTACACTGAACGGTTTCCTCCTGTCTTTTGGTATAGATACCCCGGGAATAATTTTAAACGGTGATGAAATTCAAAAAATAATAGTTTTTGTAAAATAAAACCATTTCCCTGATTGTTTTAACTTAAATTTGCCCAATATTTAATAAAAGAACCTATGGTCAAAAAAAGAAAGTCAGAAGAGCCGATCAGGCTTAACAAGTATATTGCCAACAGCGGTATCTGTTCAAGGAGAGAGGCAGATGAATTAATTTCCAAAGGACTAATCACTGTCAATGGGGAGAAGGTCTATGAAATGGGAACAAAAATACAACCGGACGATGAAGTAAGATATAAAAACAAACTATTAAAAAATGAAAAATTAGTTTATATTCTTCTAAACAAGCCAAAAGATGTTGTAACCACAGTAAAGGACAGGCATGCAAAAATAAATGTAATTGACCTTGTGAAAGATGCATGTCCTGAACGAGTCTACCCGGTAGGTCGTCTGGATAAAAATACTACAGGAGTATTATTGTTGACCAACGATGGTGACCTCACTAAGAAACTCACTCATCCAAGCTTTAAAAAGAAAAAAATCTACTACATTGAATTAGACAAGCCATTAACAAAAGTCCATTTTGATGAAATAAGCAGGGGGGTACAATTGGAAGATGTATTCATCACTCCGGATGCCATCAATTATCCGGAACCTGAAGATAAAAAGAAAGTAGGAGTTGAAATCCATTCAGGGCAAAACCGAATTGTCCGACGTATATTTGAACATTTTGGATACCGGATAAAAAAACTGGACAGGGTCTATTTTGCCGGATTAACAAAGAAAAACCTGAAAAGGGGAAGATATAGATTCTTAACACAGGAAGAAGTCAACATGCTTAAGATGAAAGTTTTTAAATAAAACAAATGGCATCATTCTTGCCTAATCCCAGGAAAAAAATGAGCAGACCCACTCTCTTCTTTTTACTCTTCTTATTATTAGGTTTTAACATTTATGCCCAGGAGATAGAACTAAAAGGAAAAGTGATTGATTCCCAGTCAAAAAAACCCCTTGCCTTTGTAAATGTCGTTTACGGTAAGCCACCACATGGCACAACAACTAATATTGATGGTGTTTTTCAACTGGAAACACCCCAATCTTCTCCAACCATACACTTTAGCTATTTAGGCTACAGAAAAAAAGTCCTTCACATTGATTCCGTTAATAATACCAATGACCTCATTATTAAACTGAAGCAGGAACCCTTTTCTCTGAAAGAAGTGGTAGTAAAACCCGGGGCAAACCCGGCCAACAGAATAGTTCGAAAGGCTTATCAAAATAAAGAAAAAAACAACCCGGAAAATTTAGAATCTTTTTCCTATAAAAGCTACAACAAAATGGTTTTTACCATTGATTCCACATCAGTATCTGAAAACCAGGAATTTCCAGACTCTGCTAAAACAGACTCTGTAGAACTCAGGCTTCGAAAATTCATGAAAAAGCAATATCTGATGCTGATTGAATCGGTTAGTAAGAAAGAATACCTAAAACCAGACAAAACCCATGAAAAAGTACTGGCCTCAAGGGTAAGCGGATTTAAAGACCCTTCCCTTTTTTTCCTGGCTACTGCCTATCAACCATTTTCTTTCTACGATAAGATCATCAATATTGGTAGTTATAATTATCTGAACCCTCTTACAAAAAACAGTCAAAAACACTATTATTTCCACATAGAAGATACTCTTTTCAATGAAAAACAAGACAGCATCTATGTCATCTCCTTCCGTCCGCATAAGGGAAAAAACTTCGATGCACTGAAAGGATTCATGCATATTAATACCAATGGGTACGCGCTTCAAAAAGTGATTGCTGAGCCCTATGATCCGCCAAAACAATTCACGATAAGAATACAACAGCAATATGAATTTCTAAATAACAAACAATGGTTTCCAACCCAGTTGAATACTCAGATTGAATTTCACGATATTTTGTATGAAAATAAACGCAATGAATACTTTTTATTAGGCGATGGCAGAACCTACCTGAAAAACATCAAACTAAACCCCGAATTAAATCCGGATAAATTTAACAATATTGAACTGGAAATCCCAGACAGTGCGTACAGTGAGAAGAAATCATTCTGGAAAAAAAACAGAATGGTTCCACTTACCCAAAAAGACAAACGCACCTATAAAATAATTGACAGTCTGGGTAAAGCTCATAACTTCGACCGAAAGATAAAATCCTTCTATGCATTGGCTACCGGTTATTATCCACTGAAATATATCAATATTGATTTGAGAAAAGTTTATACCTATAACCGTCATGAAGGACATAGATTAGGTTTTGGATTTATGACAAACAATGATATCTCCAGATATTTTTCTACAGGCGGCTATATTGGTTATGGGTTTTCAGATGAAGACCGGAAGTATGGTGGCAAACTCGATTTGAATATACATAAAGAATCTGAAACCCAACTCAGCTTATCTTATCAAAACGATGTAAGAGAAACAGGTGGGTATCAATTTATGAGCCAAAATGATATTTCAACCAGTGAAATGTTTCGTAATTTTCTCATTAAAGATATGGTGCGTGAAGAAAAATATGAAGCTGATCTATCATTCAGGACGTTCCAATATTTAAAAGCAGAGATATTTACAAATCAATCCCTTGTCAAACCTTTTAATGATTATCAATTTCAAAATGGTCCAATCTCATACTCCGATGATTTCTTTGTCTCAGAAATAGGATTGAATTTAAAATTCGCCTATAAAGAAAAATTTATGGAAACCCCCTATGGGAAATTTTCCATGGGAACTGATTTCCCTGTTTTTTACGGAAACATAATCCGGGGAGTACCCTGGTACAACGGGAATTTTTCCTACACCAAATTCGAAGCAGCCATTGCCCATAATTTCTTCATTAAGATGGTAGGTACCAGTCACGCAAAAGTTGTAGGTGGTTATGCACAGGGTGACATCCCCTACTTTAATCTTTACAATGGCAATGGAGGATACGGGAATAAATTTTCTTTATACGCGGACAACAGCTTTTCGACTATGCGGCTTGGAGAATTTTATGCAGACAGGTTTATTTC
>CAZWHH010000360.1:0-3235 GCA_964633615.1 uncultured Bacteroidales bacterium
TGAGACCACGCCATGAATGGCCTGGTAAGTCAGTTATCTGCCACCAAATTAATTTTTATTTTCACACAGCCTTTTTAGGACAGGGCTATGAAAAATAACATATTCAAAATTTGGTGAAGTAGAATTTTTAAATAAAATCAAAACAATTTCTGAGTAGCACATTTTTGGTTGGTGACAGGAATAATCCATAAATTACCCGGGCTAAATAATCCAGACTAAAAGGTATCCAATGTACAGGATAAATCTCTTATTATTCTCCCATACAGTTTTTGCGGCTTATAACTTCGCCAATCATCAAAGGCATCAAAATGTCCGCCCATAATAATATAATCGCCTAAACCTTCCCTGATTAATTCATCCCGAACATGATTCTGAAAATTCATTGCAAGAATCCAGCCGTCTTCTATCTCATCATACCATTCTTCATAATACGAACTGTCGAAAAAATGAAAGTTATATACATTTTCCCCGATTAAAATAAATTTATTGATGCCATTTTTAATTAAAACCTCTATGACGTTACGTTTCAGAAACATAATATCATTAAATAAACAATCATTCCATTCTCCTATTAACTCAATGATTGAAAATCCTTTTAAGTAATCCGTATATATAATTTTCAGAAATAAAGTTTCAGAACCAAAATCATCCCATTGCGGGTGAATATAATAGTTATACACCGAATTTGTAAAAAAGAATTCACTATATTTCCGTCCGAAAAATGGGGATTTTTGATCCGCTTCAGCCCGGTAATACTTTCTCCAGTTATAATATGGTTCTATCGTGTGCATAATTAATCTAAAATTCAAAAATAAAAAGTATACATTGACCCCGCAAGCAGATTAAAATAAAATTAATTGAAAAATTAATTACTTTTATCTATATTAAACGGCAAAATAAATCATATAATTACAGAATAATACAAGATAACGAAGGAAAAATCCAATAAATTCCATTAGAGTAAAAGTTTTTTGCATTGAAAAGAAAATTTATAGATTTGATAAAAATAAAAAATTAAATATGACTAAATCCCATCATTTTCCCACCAAACACAGGATTACAATTTTTTTCACACTCCTGTTTCTATCATATTCATTATCAATATTTTCACAAACAAACGAATCTTCCTCCAGGGGTTGTTTTATGGTTATGGTTGGTAAAAATATCAGCTCCAATGGATCTGCCATGATAGCTCATAATAATGATCTGAAAGGCGATGAATTTTCGTATGTACAGAAATTTCCAAGAACTCATTATGATTCAGTAGTTTTCTGGAAGTTAAAAAACGGGTTAAAGCTTGAAATTCCGGAGATAACCAATAAGTGGATGGTTCTTCAGACTAATAAAGGGTTTACTGAAGGAGATGCAGTGGCAGTAAATGAATACCAGGTAGCCATTGGCGGGGGGGTCTCTCTGAAAAAAGACAGGAACCTTAAGGCCAGAAGTGCAGATCCTTTAATTGATAAAGGAGTATCCGGCGCTGTAAGATACCTGGCTCTCCAGCAATCCGGATCAGCACGTGAATGTGTCAAAATTATAGGGGAATACTACAATACATACGGAATAAGTTATCCCAGCGGTGTTGCAATAGCAGACCCCAATGAAATTTGGTACATGGAGACAGGGGGCGGAAGACACTGGGCTGCTGTTAAGATTCCCAATGATGCCTGCTGGGTTCAGGCCAATAATTATCGAATAAATTATATCAATCCCAACAATAATAATATGATGTGTTCTCCAGGGCTTTTGGAATTTGCTAAAAAAGAAGGTTTGTGGGACCCAGATAAGAGTATTTTTAGCTTTGCTGAGGCCTTTGGGGGGAGAATGAGCAAAACAGATAAATATAAAAACTATAACAATCACCGCATCTGGAGAGCTATTTCGATCATAGCCCCTTCTGTCAATGTTAAGCCCGACCAGAAATACTTTCCATATCATATCAGGCCAGAAAAAAAAGTAGGGATAAAAAAAATCATGTCTGTTTTGAGAGATGAATACCGTGGTACAAAATTTTATCCATTTCATAATGATACAATTAGTGAGCAGGAAAGGACAATTGCATCATCGAAATGTGTTCATACAAGTATTATTCAGTTAAGAAATGGCCTTCCTTCTAATATCGGGGCTGTTATGTGGGTAGGTTTAAGTAGCCCTGTTACAACGCCATACATTCCGCTTTATCTGGGAATAAAAAAAGTTCCGGACAATTACGGCAAGAATTCAAGAGAAAAAGCTTTTGAAATATACAGACAACTGGCTGCTAAATATTATGCAGCTCCGTTAAAATATCGCAATACTTTTCCTTCAATCTGGGAAAGTCTGGAAAATAAAATAATCCGTGAACAAAACAACATGGATCAAATGGCCTTTAGGTTATATCGCATTGATAAAGGTCAGGCAAAACATTTTTTAACTGTTAATGTAGCTACGTTAGCCGATGAAGGAATTGATATTGCCGGAGAATTAATGGAGTCTGAAGAATAATCAAAATTTTATTTCTGCTCTGAATGAGACAGGAGAAATGGCTAATTGAATATTTTCGCTTTTTTGCAATATTTTATTGGCTAACTCATTATTAAGAAAATACATAGCCAAATCAAATACAAACAAGAAACTTCCCTGCAAGATCAGCGAATTGCCATAACCTGTAAATCGATCTTTTTGTTTTTGAACATTTTTTGCTCTTTCTTTCAATAAAAAACCTGCACTGATATAGGCCAAATCCAGACCGGCATTTAACAACAATACATTGCTAAATTTCTGCGTTTCATTCAATGTTTCCAGTACAGATGCATCTCCAGAACTGTTTGCAGCAGAAATAAAACCTCCTGTTGCTATACCTGCATTAACCAAATTCCAGAAAACATTCATCTGGTTAAAATAATACTGCTTACCTTTTGTCTGTGTCAGTTGATAGCCACTGTAAGCAAAATTGAGCGCTGCCCAGGAACTTAAAACAATCATTCCCTGTGTCTGTAAATCTGTCCGTTGTTGACTAATTGATTCAATATTTGCGGGATCATCCTGTGCATAGACAAAATGAAGTGTGGAGAACAATACAATTAAAAAAATCCCAATTCGTTTCATATTTTCGTTTAGAGTTTAAACAAACCAAAACTGATTTTGCTCAAAAAAACATGAAAAATATGAAACAGACTTACGCATTGTGCTAGTGCCTTGTTTAACCTGCATTATTCACAAACGAACGTAGTGAAGTTTGTGGATGTGGGAGGGT
>CAZWHH010000361.1:0-3206 GCA_964633615.1 uncultured Bacteroidales bacterium
TCTTGTGAACCTGGGAGGAGTCGAACCCCCAACCTTCTGATCCGTAGTCAGACGCTCTATCCAGTTGAGCTACAGGTCCATTGTATGTATTAAAGTTATATCCCTTTCAAATAAGCTTTGCAAAGATAAAAAAAATATTTGTTTGCCCATTTTCCCCTCCTTAATTTTAATGATTATTTACAGGCATTTCTTGCCTATATTTATTACTTTTGAAAAAGAAAGTTCAACCTAAGTTGAGCGGTTTGAATGTAGTGAAAAAACGCTTTACTTAGGTATAACCCCGACTTAGAAATTGTCGGTTTTCACCCAATTGGTAGCCTGTCCCGTACACGGAGTGTCGGGAAGGTGAAAACTTTACAATTTCTTTGTCGTGACCGAAAATCGCTCAATTTGGGTTCAATTTAAAACATACCGATATGAAACGTTTTCTTAAAAAATTCCTGAAAATTCTAGGCATTGTTGTTGCAGTAATTATTGTTTTAATGATCATTGTCCCCTATTTTTTTAAAGATGACATTCTAAGCAAATCAAAACAGCTGATGAACGAAAAGCTGGATGCCAAAGTAGAGTTCTCCGACTTAAGGTTGTCGCTCTTCAAGCGGTTTCCAAACTTAAACGTGGGACTGTATGATCTTACGATATCCGGGAAGGATCAGTTTGAAAACGATACCCTGGTGCAGTTTCAATCATTTAATGTATCGATAGACCTGATCAGCGCAATCAAAAAAAATCTTAAGATAAAAGGGGTTTACCTGGTAAAACCCGAGATATTCGCAAAGGTGGCTGCAGACAGCTCCGCCAACTGGGACATTTACCATCCGGAACCCGATACAACAGTTGCGGAGGAACCCGAAGATACCTCCACCACTACATCCGATTTTCGAATGGCGCTCAAAGAGTTTAAAATAACTGATGCGGTCGTACGATACCACGATCATACCTCCAACCTGTTTGCCTCACTCGGGAATTTAAATTATTCACTGCAGGGCGATCTGGGGGCAGATTCATCGCATCTTGATATGGATCTTACTGTTAAGCCTGTGACAGTGAAGATGGGTGCTATTAAATATCTTAACCGGGCAGCCGTTCATTTTAATGCCGGGATCGGGGCTAACTTAACCGGCCAGCGTTTTCATCTCGAAAAGAATATGCTGAGCATTAACGGGCTGCAATTAAATTTTGATGGACTGGTTGAAATGGCTGAAGAAGGAAAGATTATTACAGACCTGGTTTTATCAACAAACAAAGCAAGCTTCAAAAGCCTTATGTCTTTGGTTCCTGCTGTTTACACAAAAGACTTCCAGGACTTACAGACAAGTGGAAAACTGGCACTGAATGCTAAAATATCAGGATATTACCAGGAGGAAGTCTATCCCTCGCTGGATTTGAATTTACAGGTGGAAGATGCCATGTTCAGCTACCCGGATCTGCCCAAAAAAGTAGAAAACATCAACATCAGTCTGCAAACCTTCTTCAATGGAAAGCATAACGACAAATCAGTGGTTAAACTCGATAAATTTCATTTCGAAATAGCCGGGAATCCTTTTGATGCTTATATGCGTCTGACCCATCCCATCTCCGACCCAAACATAAGCGCTGAAATGAAAGGGAAGATCATACTGGAAAACCTGGCAGATGTGATACCTCTTGAAGATACAGAATTGATTGGTACCATAAATTCCGATTTTAGGGTGAAAGGAACCATGTCGATGATTGAAAAAGAAGAATACGAACAATTCGATGCCGGCGGGGGAATACAAATAACAGATATGGAGTATAGCAGTCCTGACCTGCCAGGCCGTCTTATTATCAGCCACTGCGATTTTCAGTTTACTCCCCAGTATTTAGACCTGAAAGAACTCAAAACCAGAATAGGTGACAGCGACTTCAGTCTCTCCGGGAAAGTTGAAAATTACCTCGCCTATGTGTTAAAGGATGGAACAATCAGGGGTGATTTCACTGCCCGTTCGAATTACTTCAATGCCAACCAGTTTTTATCAGAAGAACCCGTGGAGGAAGAGGAAATGGAGGATACCACTGAGGTTGAACTGAGTGTTTTCAAGGTTCCGGGGAATATTGATTTTAAGCTGGCTTCTGATTTTAACGAAATAATTTATGACCAGATGGAGATCAGGAATGCCAAAGGAACCATTTTAGTGAAGAACAGGGCGGTTTACCTGGATGGTTTTCAACTTGATCTTTTTGACGGAAGCATGCTTGCTACCGGTGAATATAATACACAGGACACCCTGAAGCCAAAAGTGAACTTTGATTTTTCCGTGGAGGATCTTCAGGTAGAGAATGCACTTAAAACGTTCTCAATATTAGATACCATTGCTCCTGTCTTTAAAAAGGTGAAGGGGGATATCTCGCTGGACATGAAGTACATCTCGGACCTCAAACAGGATATGATGCCAGATCCTCCTACTATAAACGGATACGGAGAATTAAGAAGTGATGAATTGGTGTTGGGCGGATCCAAAAGTTTTAACAAAGTGCTGAAGAAACTTAAAATTTCGGAAGACGAAGAGCAGACGTTCAAAAACGTGAAGCTTAATTTTCTGCTTGAAAACGGGAAGGTGATTGTAAAGCCTTTTGACATTAAATGGAATCAAATGAAAATGACCATTTCAGGATCTCAGGATCTGGATCAGACAATGGACTATCTACTGGATATTGATGTACCCAGAGAAAAATTCGGAAAAACAGCAGACGAAGCTTACGACAAATTCATGAACTTTGCATCCTCAAAGGGAGTCGACCTGGAGAAGAGCGAGACCATTAATGTGAAAGCAAAAGTTACCGGACAATTTTCAGATCCGAAGGTTGGGCTGGCTTTTGGCGAAGACGGTGAATCCTCAGTAAAAGACCAGGTGAAGGAAGAGGCTGAAAAAAAGGTAAATGAGGAAATTGCCAAACGGGCAGAGCAAATCATTCAACAAGCAGAAAAGCGAGCCGAAGAGGTAAAGGAAGAAGCACGCCGGACAGCTAAAAAAATAAGGGAAGAAGCAGATAAACAAGCCCAAAAAATAGAAGAAAAGGCAGAAGGCAAAAATATACTGGCGAGAAAAGCAGCCGAAGCCTCGGCTAAGAAGATTCGCCAGGAGGCAGATAAAAAAGCCGATCAATTAGTTCGTGAAGCCGACAAAAAAGCCGAAGAGATCATGAAAGAGGCACGTGAGAAGGCTGAGAAGATTGAGGAGGAT
>CAZWHH010000362.1:0-3178 GCA_964633615.1 uncultured Bacteroidales bacterium
TAACCATCACGCCTACTGTCCAGTCAGCCCCGAATTCCTCTTCAAAGCCATTGTAGGGATTTGGATTTATAAAATTGTAGCTTGCTTTCAATCCAATATTAGGCAAGTATCTTGATAACATCAGTTTTTCGCCGGTTTTTGCTACTTTTACTCCTTTGTTTAGTGCATTTAGTTCTGGTCTTTGCTCCATGGCTGTATTAAGGTAATTATCCGGATTATTGAGTTGATAAACATTACCTAATGAGTCAGCCAGCCGAAAGGTGGTATCCAATGGGAATCCAACGGTCTGATTTAATGCCATCCTGGCAAGTTTTAATCCGTTTTTGGCTTTTAAGAGTTTTAGTTCAATATTATTCTTCTTTACTTTCACCTTCATTACATCATTCTTTGTGATAATACCTTCCTTTTGAAGATTTTTCAGATCAATTAATAATGTATCAACACGTTTGAGGTAATCTTTTACCATTTTTACTTTTTCTTTAAGGGAAATGACTTTCCAGTATCTTTCATCTGTTTCCAAAATGACCTCAGATTTGCTGACATTCTTTTTTGCCTCCGTCATTTGCTCTCCATATTTGGCCATTTTATGGATGCTTCTTATTTTTCCACCCATATAAACAGGTTGGGTAAAACCCACACTTCCAAAAAAAACATTTTTCATATCCATCGTCACTTGATCTTTTGGAAGATAGGCGTAATTTTCAAACAAAGGCTCGCCGGTTTCAGGATCTTCCACAGGGATTGGTATCCCGTTAAAATCTTTTGTTACAAATGTCTCTTCAACTAACCCGGGATTTATTGAAGGATCAAGAATTTCGAACCCATTCTGGTATACTTCACTTGGAACAACCGGCAGAAATATATCTTCACTCAGCAGTTGAAACTCCTTGTTCATACGCATATAGCCTCCGTTTAAATGAAAATTAGGATAAAACTGAGTTTTTGCTGATCTCTTAATGGATTCAGCAGCAAATTGATTCTCACGGGCAATTTTAATTTTTCTATTATTCTTCAGAGCAAGGTGACGGCACTTTTCAAGCGTTATCTTTTCCTGCCCTGATAAGAAAACTGCTGAAAGCATTAATAAAAATGTGAATGTTGTCTTAATCTTCATTCTTATCTCGTTTTTATATTTTTAAAATTTTATTGATAAACAATGCCATAAAAAAGGACATCCAACAACCCATCAATTCGTTGTTCCAGATCTTCAATCGGATAATCATTTCTAATAAATAAAGGAACTTCCAATCCTTTCATGGCTGTTACTATAGCCATTGCAGTTAATTCACGCTCCTTGAGTGAAAAAAATTTTTTATCCACCCCTTCCTGAAGAATATTTTCAATCGTTCTGTGTTCTTCATTGTCATACTTTTCCCTTATCTCCTCAATAAAAGACAGGTTCTTTAAATAATCATTCCTTAAAGCTTCATTAAAATTCACAAAATTCTTCAGAAAGCGCATCCTCAATAAAACATAATTCCTGAGTTTATCTTTAGGATTTATTTCAGCATGGCTCACTTCTTCCTCTATTTCTTTCCGTAAATCATCAGCTTCTTTATCAATCACAGCCTTAAAAATATCTTCTTTGCTCTTAAAGTAGTAATAAATCGAACTCTTTCCTTTCCCTAAGGCCCGGGCAATGTCATCAACTGTTGTTTTTTTAAATCCAAACTTGCTAAAGATGTTCGTGGCAATACCGATAATCCTCTCTCTTATTGGATTTTTCTTACTATAATGATGATCTGTGTCCATAAAACTGAAATTTTGACTTTTTAACTCGAATAGTCAAAAATACAGGAAATATTTTTTAAAACAAATTTTTCGACTAATTTTATCGAATATTCGATAAATGCTAAAAATAGATGAAATTCATAATTTTATTCCTAACTGTTTAAAAGAAATATAAATAACTCTGATTTTTTCGGGTTAATTTTTTGGATTAGTAATTAGAACATTTTCAGGTATTGTAAAGGTAAAAAGATAATAATGAGACAATATTTTTATCAACAAACCACCCCCCTTAATCGTGTGTAATGAACCGTTAATCAAATACCACACCATCGTTGAGGCTGATATTAGTGACTCTAAGTCACGACCGTAAGTTTACAGAATCTGGAAAAAAGATGATTTAATTTTAGCAGGAATTTTTATTATTACTATATTTGAATTCTATTTTAGAGCTAATTTAATATAGTTTTATGTAATTTTTAAAACCTGTAATACCTTTCCTAACAAGGAATTACATTTTTAAACACGTATTACTGAGGAATTTTTCATAATGAAAAAATCCATAGAAAAAAAGATAAGGAAACACCATATTCGCATTTATACAATTGTATTTCATATAAATATACGTTTGCAATGAAAAAATTACTTGTATTTCTTTTCGTTTTATATTCTTTTAGTATTCACTCCCAGGAAGGAACAAAACAATTAATGCCCAATGAGGGAGACAGGCTATGGCTGGAAATTAATTGTTCGGGGAAAGATTTCGCCACTTATAATGCACCCGATAAAAGCAGGTTATACGTGTATATGAACAGTGGAGAAACCATGTATTTTGGGATGAAAATCGCTGATTACAGTTGGTGGGATATAGAATATTATAATACAGCCTATTTTAGATTAAGAAATGAAGCGGGAGATGTCGTCTATTCTGAAAGTACTATCCCCACTTCAGGTGACCCCGGATATATTTCAACTTATACTCAGGCGGTGAACGGGCCTAACGGAGCCATTATAAATAATACAGAAATTACCAGCGGCTATTCCCCGCTTGCATTTACTGCCTCTTCTTCAGGAAATTACTATATTGAATTTATTTCGAGAGATTATTATGGCGACAGAGATGATGGCGACCGTTTTGCTTTAGAATTCTTTGATGTAACCGTAACCCAGAATGACACGGTCATTACGAATCCAGGCGAACCCAATAAATCGGCCGGAAGATTATGGTCAAAGGGATGGGCTTTAACCAATACCAGTTTTGTTGAATACCGGGCCAAAGTGTATTTTTATGTATTTACTTCCGATGAATTTGTAAATAAGATCCAGTATCAAATGAAACCTTACTCATTTGATTTTGTCTCCAATTCCTTTGGAGTTAAGAATTCTTCTTCTTTGAATGTCATAGAAAAGGCACAGAGCCAGGAAGGAAATCAAACCGGCTCTTCTGATA
>CAZWHH010000363.1:0-3156 GCA_964633615.1 uncultured Bacteroidales bacterium
AGGGATCTATAAACATTATAAAGTATCGGATAACAAGTTTATTATTGGAACATTGGCCAATAAAGGGGTTGTAATTATTGACAGTAGTGGAAATACTATTCAAAAGGTGAACAGTGAACAAGGTTTACGAAAAGGGAGTGTCTATGCAATTACAACGGACAGGGAAGGAAATGCCTGGCTGGCCATGAGCAATGGGATTGCAAAAGTGGAAATATCTTCTTCTATCACCTTCTGGAATCACAGATTAAAGCTTGAGGGCACGGTAGAAGACATCATCGAATATGAAGGTACCCTATATATTGCTACACACCAGGGGTTTTATTACCTTGATGATCGCGGGGGAGTTCATAAATTAGGCAATTTTAAACAACAATGCTGGGATTTTCTGGTATTTAAAGAACCCGGGAATAATGAGAAAACACGTTTGCTGGCTGCGGGAAGAGATTTTATCTTCGAAATAAAAAATTTCAAGTTACATCCATTATGGAGGACCAAAGACCAGGATCCTGCCTTTTATTTGTATCAATCTGAAGATCACCCGGAGTTGTTATACGTTGGTCTATTAAATGGCCTTGTTTGTCTTCATTATGAGAATGGTTCTTTTGTAAAACAAACCCGGGTGATGAAAAGGACAGATGATGTGCGATCTATTATTGAAGATAATATGGGGAATCTATGGCTTGGGCTGTTCAGAGGAGGAGCTGTAAAACTTAAACTTAACGAGGATGGCACCAAAGCTTTAAGTGAAACTTTGTATGATAAAGAGGATGGGTTTCGTTCGACCAAGAACATCTTAATATACTCTTTTAATGGTCGTCTGACATTTGCTTCCGATAAGGGGTTTCATAAGTATAACCCACAGAAGGATCTTTTTATCCCGGATTCTGCTTTAGGTGATAAATTCGGGGATGGGAGCAGAGATGTTTTTGAATTTCAGGAATTGGATGATGGAACAGTTTGGTGCAGCGGTTTAAATAATCGAACAGGGAAAATAGGTTATGGCATACCAGATGAAAAAGGGAATTATAACTGGAAATACATGTCTTTCCAGCGGATTCCTGAAATGATGGTTCTGGCTATGTATATCGAAGAGGACCATACAGCATGGATCGGTGGTTCTGAAGGCCTATATCGCTATAAACCAACAGGAAAAAAACAAGGTTGTAATTATCCTACTCTTATCCGTAAGGTTTTTCTTGGAGAAGATTCGGTAATTTTTGCAGGGAATACTTACAAAAATATTAATGGAAGGACTTTTCCTGCTTTTAAACCTGAAGTTGAAAATACAAATAGTATTTCTTACAAATACAATACAATTACATTTAATTTCGCTGCGCTTAGTTTTGAGGATATTTATGAAAACAGATACTCTTTTTATTTGGAAGGGTTTCAGGATTCATGGTCTTCATGGATGAAGAAAAATTTTAAGCAATATACCAATTTGCGCGAAGGAGACTATGTTTTTCATGTAAGGGCGACAAATATATATGATATTGAAGGGACACACATGCAATATAAATTTTCTGTTTCGCCACCATGGTATAGATCCACATTCGCGTACATTAGTTATATTGTCTTATTGGGTCTGTTGTTTTATCTTGGCATACTGATTAATTCCAGGAGATTAAAAGAAAAGAACAGAAAGCTGGAAGAAATAATCCGTGAAAGGACCCATGAAATAAGGGAACAAAAGGAAGAAATTGAACAACAGAAAGAAGAATTGGAGCAGCAAAGAGATTCTATCGCGAACCAGGCAGGACAATTAAGACTGATCAATCAGGAATTGAGAAAACTTACAATTGTTGCCCGTAAAACAGATAATGCTGTAATTATTGCCGACCCCGACGGAAATATAGAATGGATTAATGAAGGTTTTGTCAGGCTTTTTGGTTATAATATCGAAGAGGTAAAAGAAAAGTTTGGACTCAATATAATTGAAGGCAGCTCCGTATCCGGGTTAGATGAAATTTTCAGCCGGGTTAAGGAAAATAAAGAATCGGAGATATATGAATCTACTTTAGTGGCAAAGAATGGTGAATTGATATACACGTATACAACGTTAACCCCGGTATTAGATGAAAATGGCAAGGTGGAAAAAATTATTGCAATTGATTCTGATATAAGAGAACTGAAAAAAGCTGAGGATGAATTAAAGAAATTGAACGCGACAAAAGATAAATTCTTTTCGATTATTGCACATGATCTAAAAAATCCTTTTAGTTCATTATTAGGCGCTTCAGAAGTATTGATAAAAAAGATTGATAAGTATGATAAGGAAGATATTTTGTTTTTTATCAAAAATATCCGGAGCGTTGCAAAGCAAGGATATGAGCTTTTAGTAAATCTTCTGGAATGGTCAAGGTCACAGACAGGCAGATTGAAGTTTGAGATGCAGCAAATGGGTCTTAATGATATGGTAAACTCAGCGATTGACCTTTTACAAACTTTTGCAAGAAATAAACGAATTGATATTATAAATGAAGTGGATGCTTCTATAAAAGTGTATGCAGATAGAAATACAACCCAAACCGTTTTAAGAAATTTAATTTCAAATGCAATAAAATATACACCAGAAGAAGGGAAGATTTATATCTCAGCTGAAGAGCAGAATAATGAGGTGAAGGTAACTGTAACTGATACCGGAATAGGAATTCCTAAAAAGATTCAAGAGAAATTGTTTAGGATCGATGAAAACTATTCTCAAAACGGTACAAATAATGAAACCGGAACAGGTCTTGGGCTTATCTTATGCAAGGAATTTGTCGAAAGAAATAAAGGGCAAATATATCTTGAAAGTGAAGAAGGCAAAGGCAGTAAATTCATGTTTACCCTCTGCAAAAACAAACCATCTGAATAAATTTTCTTTCTCTGCAACTCCCTTGCTTTTTCGGCGAATAATATTTATAATTGTCAGAATTATAAGGCATACATAATGTATAGAAAAAGCTGTTTTTTTATTTTGATCGCTTTAATTAATTCTTTTTCATTATTTTCTCAAGTAAAAGAGAATGGAGTCCCTTATCTTAAAAATTATTCTATAGATGATTATTCGAATGAGAAAGTTCTCGCCTCTACCCAGAATTGGTGTGCTTTTCAGGATAAAAAAGGAATTATGTATTTTGGAAATACCAATGGTTTATTGATTTTTGACGGTAT
>CAZWHH010000364.1:0-3149 GCA_964633615.1 uncultured Bacteroidales bacterium
TTTCCCAACCTTTTTTAAAACCTGATTAAATTACTTCTTCAATTTTCCCAACCCCGGGCATTAGCCTCTTCAAGAAACTGCTTCCAGGCATATTTATCTGTATTATTATAATTTCTTAACCCAAGTGTTGACAAATATTCCAGCAGAGCCGGATCATCCCCATAATAATCCGACCATTCATTAATTGTTTCAGTTGACTGATCGTGCAGCCAGTTCACCATCACATATTCAATTTTATCTTTATGATTATCCCATGCTGTGAAAAAATGATGATAAAATTCTGCCTGCTTGGTTTCATTGCTATTACAATAATCACTGCCACTCTGATACCCTAGTTCGGTCAGCCATATTTTTTTTGACGGAAAGTATGAAACTACATCCTGAAAGTGATCAATGGCAATATCTGGTTCAAGCACCTGGAAATTTTCATCCATTGGGTAATAATTTAACATTATCACATCACTATACTGGTTGATATCTTGTATTTCTGAAGCTTCATCGGTAAACAATCCACCAATAATAGTATTCTTAACGCCTATCTTCAAATCCGGATATTTATTCCTCAATGAATCTGAGACGGCTGCATAAAATGCTTCATATTTATTCCATTCCCGGGCAGTTTCCAAAACCAGATCTACTTCATTCCCGATACTTACATAAAGAAGCGTTACATTTTCAGGAATTTGAGAAATTGCCCAGTCAGCCATTTCAACAAATGCATCAATGAACACCGAAGAGTCACAATGCTGTTCATCAAGATAATCTGGAACTTCCCATTTCACAGTATTAATAACAGCCAGGCTTAGGCCTACCTTGATATTGTTATTTCCATAATAAGAAGTTGCTGTAAGCCAACCGTAAGGATCTTCATAAACCCCTTCTGACGTTTCAATGTTGGTCCATGGAATATTTAATTCCTGAACCTGGATACCCGCCTCAGTTGCAACATTAAAAGCAGACTCAAAACCATCCTTGTTTTCAGAAATATTGACCCCTAATAAACGATCCCCTTGGGGAACAGGATCCGATGGGTTAATGATCTCATAGGTTTCATTATTTTCATTGTTGTTATTATTTTCTTCTTCGCAGGCGACAGACAATATCAATAGCAAAGCAAACAGTAAAAAAGGAATATTTTTTCTCATAACCGGAAATTTACAATAATAAATCAAACATTATACCATCCTACGAAACTAACCAGGAACAGGTTAAATTAATTTATTGTTAATTCAATTCATGAATTCCGTATCCTGCCATAGTGAATCACCAGGTGTCTCTTCAAGGGTATCCTTTTCTGTTTCTTTTGGATATTCAACGACGGGATCGTTTTTTCTTCCTCCCGTTTTTTTCTGAATATTATAAACCAATTGAGTAACAATTATTCCAAAGCCAAGAATCAGAACAAAATATAGAAAAATCACCCGCTTATTTTTTATGCTTTTTGCCATAAACTCTTTATTTTTCTTCTGAATAATTGTATAAAACCAAATATCGGATTTATCGGACAAAAATAGTTACACCAGGGTTTACGAATAATAAAAGAAGCTACCAGGGTTATGCCCAGCAACAGGAATAACCAAACCGACCCTGTAAGTTGAAAAGCTGCACCAAACACCTCATATTCTGATATTCCCGGATTTCGTAATATTAAGGAAAGCAAGATGGCAAACCAGGCCAATGAACGTTGAAACCAGACCCGGAAAAACCTGTATTTTAATTGAACATTCCGGGCTTTTCCCAACTTTCCGGTTAATTCCTGTAAAGCACCAAAAGGACAAAAGGTATGGCAATATACATTCCTGCCGGAAGTCAACAAAATTAGTAACACGCCCAGAAATAATAAATAAATGTATAATTCCGTGTGCCAGTCGGGCCAGAAGCCCAACAGGAAACTATTAATTCGTGTAAGCGTGATGGGTTGATTAAAAACAAACCCCAGAAAGATCAATCCAAGCAGTAAAGTAATCCATTTCAGGTATTTTTTGTATTGGAAATTATGCAGACGGCTTAGAATTCCCAAAAGAAAAATAATGACTATCAATCCTTCTTTAAAACCTATTTGCCAACTGGTTTCGTTAATCTCCGGAACCGGTTCCAGGTTTTGTGACTTTGCTAAATTCAAAGAAGCGTTTTGAACTCCCTTCAAAATTCCTTCGCATGATTTAGTAGCACCGGAAACTACATCGATGTCATCGGGATGATTAAAAACATCATCCCATTTTTTTTGAGTAAATTGACCCAAATAACCTTTACGGATAACTTTTGAAAAGTAAGAAGGCGTTTCCTGGCTGGATAAAATTTTAACATCCGCAATATGAGAGTTGTCGTATTGCACCAGCACTTTTATCGGAGCCGCATATCCTTTCCCTATACCACTGGAAAGAGTAAAGAGCTTTTCTTCTCCGGTTAATTTCCAGACAGAATGATCCAGATTTTGCATTTTATAAATTGATTCAGGATAATAATTCCTAAGCAACTCTGTGGATTGGTCGGTAATTCTGTTTTTACCCAACCACCATGCAGAAAGGATTGTCAGAAGAGCAAAAAGAGCCAGGTACCAATCCGGATTTCTTCTTTTAATCAAGGGTCTTCTTTTTAATTTTTCTTCCAATGCTTAAAATGCGCCAAAGAATAACTCCCAGGACAATACAAATGAATAGTGAAACGCCCAAAAAGTAAAAACCAGCTTTCACCTCATTCTCTCCCATCAGGGTAAAACCTCCGGCTACACTTAGCGAAACAAGTAAATACCAAATCCAGGATAATATCCATTTCCACCCGTTCATTTTAAGTCCGAGATCTTTGGCCCAAAGTGTGACACTGTAGCCAATCAGTGCATACAGCAAACCCATGATGATCCAAAACACAGGCTCTGCAAATATTTTAAAAACTCCCATAATCTTATATTTTATAAATCAAACCATTCTTCCGTTTTAAGCCAGTCAGGGGCCTCTCCATAAGTTTCATTTGAGCCGTCCGGTGGCGGAAGGTAAGCTTCTGCACCTGGATAATCGAAAAATCCTTTTTGCATGGCCAGCATAGCAGAAGAAAAAGTACCAGTTGGATCATACGGATCTATCTCTTTAGCAGCCCGGTGAATCCAGTTATTTTTCCTGGAATAAGGGCAAACAGCAAGGCAAACACGGCAT
>CAZWHH010000365.1:0-3148 GCA_964633615.1 uncultured Bacteroidales bacterium
ACACTCCCAAATCCTCGTGCTTAATGGTGATCTTTTTAGAGCCCCGTGGCACGTAGACCCAGTATTCCCCGGTTTTCTTTTCTACTTTGGTAATGCCTAAAGCGCCTCCTTCCCAGACAAAGCCGGTTTGGTTGGTCACAACTTTTATTAGGGCACATTTTTCACCGTTTTGGTCGGTAACAGGATTATAGACTCTGGCTGTCTGGTCGTTAGGCAGGGTTTGAAAGGATTTGACAGAGATATTTTGGGAAAAACTAAAAAGAGAGGTAATTAAAAATATACAGGTGAACAGGATACTTTTTTTCTTCATGAAGTTTTCTTTTGTTCAGTTCAAGAATATTGTAAAATTAATAAAAAAATTAAAGGATTTTTGTAGGCACACGCCGCGGCGTGTGCCTACAAAAATCCTAAAAATCCGACAACCCGTAAATACCGCCCTCTTTCGTAGGCTGCCAGGTTCGTACATGGATAATGGGTTCCTTTGGTTTTTTTAAGTCAACCATGAGGAAGAGATATCCCTGGTCGCCATAATTGGAGGAGTAATAATTCTGTTTAATCTGTATTCCGTATATGCTTTTATCCTTCCCTGCTTTACGCAGAGAACTCTCTTCAAACTGAATGTTGATATACTCTTTGCTGTTGAAGGAATACCTAAGATTTCGGATAAATTCCTTCTTAGACTGCCGGTTGTATTTTACAATTTCATTGTTTTGAAAGCGGCTGTCGGCATTGCGTTTTACTTTTACCACTTTCCCGGTAATAATCAGCGCATCATCGGCAAATATTGATTCTATGTAATCGAGGCGTTTCAGGGCATAAGCGGTTTTGTAATGTTCGAGGAAATTGATAAGCACCATCCGGTCTATTTCATTCCAGATGTCTTTTTCAATGATGTCTTTCAGGGCATCTTCCGAGAGGCCAAAGGATAAACTCTCAATCTTTTTTTCTTTGTTGAAATGAAAAACCACATCTTCCACAAATTGCTCATGGTTATTTTTAAAGGAAAAGGACATTGGGATGGATCGGGCCATTACGCCTTCTCTGAACTTATAAAAAGCTTGATCCTCTTTAGGTAGTATTTTGGCATTTCCATAGGCAATCAGTTTTTGGTACATTTTATAACCTTCCGGAGTAAAATATTCTTTTACAGCGTTATATTGCTTTTTATTGATGGCATTCTCAATATCTGCCAGGGCTGAACGATATGCAACAGGATTCTGAACTTTGGAGATATTGGTTTCTACTCCTCGCTTCTTTGTCGTTGCAGCAGATGGTGTTTTTTGCTGCTCAAATGAAACCTTGTAATAACTTCTGCGAAAAGGGATCGGGTCAATTTTCTGCATCACTGTTTTCAGCTCATTGTCAATATTGGCCTGGTTTTCATAAATATATTCGGCTTTCACTCTCCCCTGCTTCTTTCCTTTTCCCATTGCGCCATAATATTCCAAAATACCCCGTCCGTCTTTCACATTTATCAGGTTTGACCAGTCGCGTCCGTCCCAGTAGGAATACTCAAGATTATCCACCGGTTCACCCTTGTAAACAATGTTCAGATAAATGGTTTTTATCTTTTCAGTCTCCTTAATATCGGAAACACGAAAGTCAATATTTCCAAACACCTCATTCATCTGCATAGGAATCCATGAAATCAGCGGATGCTCATCTCCTTCTTCATCTGTATATCTTATGCTGTTGCAGTTCGGATGGCTTTTTAAAAGCGTAAAAGCCCAGTAATAATATCGCAAGCCGTCTCCTATTCGCCTTTCTTTAATAGCTTTACTGGCATTCTCAACAAAATCCATAATCTTATCTTTCCGGTTCTGAAAGACTTTCTCCACATTTTTGCGTTCAATGTAACGGAAAACTTTGGCATCCGGCTCGTTGCTGATTACGATTCGTTCGGTACTATGCAGGGTGGCATTGGAATAGGTATTTACCACTGACTTAACCTTCTCCTCAAACTTATAATCTTCCTTATTGGCAGACTCTTCTTCTTTCACAAAATGCTCAAATTTACTTTCCACCTGCACAGAAATCTGGCTGATGAGCATTTGCAATGCTTCGCTATCGGCAGATTTCAGTGTCATTCCGGTGCCTTCTCCCCAGATATACCTGTCGGTATTATTCTTGATCTGATCAACACTTTGTGCATTAGAAAAAATGCTTATTCCCATTAAAAGCAAGAAAAACAAACTATAACGCGTAAAATAATTTACCATGGCCTTTTTCTTTATTGTAGTGATTTTCACTCAAAAATATATTTTTTTAAAGAAATTCCTTTATTTATCAATATTTCTATACATTTTAGAGTTGTCGTTCAAAGCATTAGGTCAACTATTCAAAATGATTCTAAATAAAAACACCTAATACAATTCCAGTTCACGGATTCGGCTTCCGCTTGTTTTTAAACGGTACTGGCGATCCGTTTCAAGGGAACAAATTTTTTGCTGACGATTGATGTATTTAAGATATCTGAGATTTATCAAAGCAGAACGGCTAATGCGAAAGAACCCATGTTTTTTCAGTCTTTTCTCAAGTGTGCCAATATTTCTTGAGTAAACCATTGATGAACCATCGCGAATATATAAATAAGTATAATTTTGATCTGCCTCGCAGTAAACAATCTCTTCGGGATAGTAAAAAACCCACCCTTTGCGTGTACAAAATCTTAATTTGGATTGTAATGCATTGTTATTTGTTAATAATTCTGATTTTGAAGTATTCATGATAGGTTATTTTATTAATTTATTTTTTCTTTCAACTCGTTAATATTTTGCCTGAAGGCGCTAAGCGGCTTTTTATTTACGGGGGATATCGGTTTGAAAACACACACAAACTCCCGCTCTATAGCCGCTAAGCGCCTGTGAGCTCCATAGATAATTAATCAAAACCCAAGCAGCTCTTCAAGTTGCTTTTTGCTCTTAATCTTTTTCCCGACAGGCTCAAGGGTAAAATTCACTTTGGGGTCCTCAGCTTTTCGCAATGAATCGAAATTTAAAGCGCGATATTTTTCCAGCGGAAACATCCCCAGTTCGTTTCCGGGTAAGACGGTGATAAACCTGAAATTCTGATCATCCTCATCCAGCCATACTCTCTCCCAGTTACGGGGAGTTAATTTAATTACGGTTCTGTTATTCCCCGGCAGGCA
>CAZWHH010000366.1:0-3146 GCA_964633615.1 uncultured Bacteroidales bacterium
GATTTATAAGCTTTCATGAAAGCATCCTGTGCTACTTCTTCTGCATCTTCCTGGTTCTGAAGCATACGTTTTGCTATAGTAAATACCATATCTTTATGCCTTTCAACCAAATAGGCAAACGAGTTCTTATCACCACTAAGTATACGGTCTATATAATACGCATCATTGTATGCCTGCCTCATGGATATATAATCAGTTTACTTTATCTTTTTTAATTATGACGCAATTATAAATCTTTTCGTTACAAAAACTAAGAAAAAAAATAATTTCAGATTAAATAAATAATTATTGTAAAAATTCTTATAATTCTGTAACCAACAAAAAAAATACAGCGTCATATTCAACAAACGATGTTAAACACTTAAAAATTATATGTTATGTTTGGACCAGAAGTATTAGTACCATTAGGATTTTTCGCCATGATATACGGACTTGTATATTTAGGTGTAAGAAGAAAAGAGAGAACAGCTCTCATAGAGCATGATAAGGATGCAAAAATATTTAATATGGAGTCAAACACTTCACTTAGTCTGAAATATGCTCTGTTATTAATCGGACTTGCATTGGGTTCTTTAATTGGAAATATTCTTGAAGTAACCACAGAAATAAACGATTCCGTTGCTTATTTCTCCATGATTTTATTTTTTGGGGGTCTGGGTCTCATTATCTTTTATTTAATAAAAAAGAAAAAGATAAAAGAATAAAACCTGATTGCTTATTTCAAAAAAAAGAGGCTGCGTATATTCACAGCCTCTTTTTTTATTTTCTCAGTTCTCCTGTATAATAACGAATCATTTTTTCAATTGCCTTTTGACATACCGGACAAAATCCATCGGCCGAATTACTTTTCATCCTGCAATCCTGGTAAGGACTATAAATTCCTTTCGTCATATATCCGCCTCCTTCAAAAACACCTATTGTTTGCTTATATTCCTTTGATCGGGGAGTAGGAACAGGAGTATCTTCATTGACCAGATCTTTCCACTTAGAGTCAAAATCTTTTAATGTTGTAATATTAGGTTCCCAGGGTTCTGTCTTTAAATTATACATATCATTATAGGCAACATCTGAATTATAGTATTCGTCACCTAAACCCGCAAAACCATGTCCAAATTCATGAATCGTTACTTTTTCAGAATACATATGATCTGTAGTAGATGCTGTGAAATGGTTGTATATACCTCCTCCACCATACCTTTTGGTATTAATAAGAATCACTATATGATCATAAGGTACAGTGGCAGCATAATCTCTTATTTCTTTCGATCCTTTAACAGTCAGATAACGGGGTGTATCAAAAGTATAATATGAAGAATTGAGTGCGGTATTCTTATATACATCCAGTCCGGGTACATCAGTACCAGACTCCTGGGAAACAGCATGAACAGCATACACATTAAAATGATCTTTAAACCTGTCAAAGGGCTTGTTTTTGTAAAAATATTCCATCATTCGTTTTACATCCTTATTAAATTTCGCCATTTCTCCCTTTGTGTATCCTTCTGCTATAAATACCAGATCAACAGATCTATTGGGATCACCCCCCTTGTAAATAGTATCTACGTTAACTTCCAAAGGCTCTTCATGTAAAATAAAATAATCCGTGGGATCTACTTCTCTTTCATATAAGACCTCAAATTCACCATCGTCAAATTTTCTTCTCATAATTTTCAAAGTCACTTCATACTTAGGATAAGGAGTTCTTATTGTATGATAAAAACTTCTTTCAATTTCAGTAGACTCATCAGTAGTTTGCCATTCCTTAAAAAGCGTAGAAAAACCCCTTGAATATATTTTTTTCCCACTTGCCAGATCCTTCAGAACAACCTTAAAATTTCCATAATTCATAGGAGTCACGGTATATTTTTGGGGCCCACCCCACTCCGGCTCTTCTTTAAGCTGTTTAAGGTATATTGTTTCATCGTTGGCTGTACCTCCGAACAAAAAGTCAATTCGCAAAGCACTATTCTCAAAGTAATCTTCATACTCAGTCTGCCCTATTAAGGTAAAGGGAAACAACAAAAATAAAATATAAATTATTTGCTTCATGGTTTGGGTATTTAATTATATATTAGTCACGAAAATTAATAAATTTTTTCCAATGATTCAGAATCTCATCGATCTTTTAGAAAAATGGCTTAAAGGAATAGGCCTGAGCACTGAAAGCATAGAAGTCACAAAGATTATAATTATCGTGATTGTTGTTATCGTTCTGGCATATTTAGCCGATTGGATTACAAAAAGAATACTGGTTCAAAGCATTAAAAAGCTGGTTAGTAAAAGCAAATCAAAATGGGATGATGTTTTAATCAAAAGAAAAGTTTTACAAAGAATTGCTCATCTTGCCCCTGCAATTATTATTTTTTATGCAGCAAAAATTGGTTTCACTAATTTTGAAATACTTAGCTCGGTAGTTTTATCTGCTGTAAATATTTATATGATTCTGGTGATTCTTCTTACCCTGGATGCATTAATCAATGGTTTTCATGATATTTATCTGACACTTCCTATCTCGAGTGAAAGACCCATAAAAGGGTATCTTCAGGTGACCAAAATCATCATTCATTCAGTCGGGGGGATTTTCATTCTGTCCATTCTGATTGGCAAATCTCCAACAGCCATTTTAGCGAGTTTTGGTGCTGTCGCCGCAGTTCTTATCTTAGTTTTCAGGGATACCATTCTTGGTTTTGTTTCCAGCATCCAGCTGTCTGCTAATAAGATGGTTAAGCCCGGTGACTGGATATCAATGCCTGGTAGAGGAGCTGACGGTATTGTGAAGGAAATAACTGTCAACACGGTGAAAGTACAGAACTGGGACAAAACGATCTCAACAATTCCCACTTATGCCCTCATCAATGAAAGCTTTCAGAACTGGAAGGGAATGGAACAAAGCAAAGGCAGGCGTATCGCCAGGGCTCTCAATATTGATATAAAAAGTATAAAGTTCTGCGATGATGAAATGTTGGAAAATTTTAAAAGAATCAAACTGATAAGAGAATATATAGAAAAAAAAGAAAAAGAGATCGCTCAATTCAATAAAGAACAGGGAATTACCAATGAAGATACCGTAAGCAGAAGAAGATTAACCAATATTGGGATCTTTCGAAAATACGTTGAGATCTACCTGGAAAAAAACCCGAAGATAC
>CAZWHH010000367.1:0-3142 GCA_964633615.1 uncultured Bacteroidales bacterium
CTGAATAAGGTATTTCTTCTTTCCTCTTTTTCAGTTGCCGGATAACCTTTCGAATATGCTTGTATTCCTGAGAATTCTGATTTTTTAGAACTTTTTTACAAAAATCATAAAGAAATGGCGAATGCAGCCCGTAACAATTTCGGTGATGACTTAATAGTTTATAATTAAGGTATTTAAGAAACCATTTTATGTTACTAAAAAATGCCATGTGTTTATTTATCTCCTGTATACCTAAAACCCAAATTGAGCGATTTTCGCTCACTTTATCATGAATGTTCGTAAAAATTGTCCCTCCTGCAATAATTAGTTGAAGCCCATCAATTAAAATTACAAATTAACCTGCATTATTCATAAATTATTTAATATATGAATTAAATGCAGGTTAACCCCGACTTAGATAAACTTAAATTTTTAGAAAAAATTTTAGTGAATCTTAGTCGCTGTCGGAGACAGGAATAATTTGTGAATTATTCGGGTTAAAAAAATAATTGCAGGATTGTTTTATTCTCATCATGGAATATTATTTTTATACAAGTTTTAGACTATCGATTTTTATATGAGTCATCTTGCGGATAAAGACATAAAATTCCTTCCGGGTGTTGGACCTAAAAAAGCTGAATTATTGAATAAAGAGCTTGACATTTATTCATATGAAGATTTGCTGTACTATTTCCCTTACAAGTACATTGACCGGTCTAAATTTTATAAGATCCGTGAGATTGATGGTAATATCAGCCATGTTCAATTAAAAGGGAAAATTGTTAAATTCGATAGTGCCGGCAGGGGAAACAAACAAAGATTAATTGCTTATTTTTCAGACCAGTCTGGAATCATTGAACTCGTATGGTTCAGAGGAATAAAATGGATCAAAGAATCACTGGCAACCGACAAAGAATATGTAGTATTCGGTAAACCGTCTTTATTCAACTCACGAATAAACATCATCCATCCGGAAGTTGAAACGGTTGAAAAATTCAAGAACCGTATACAAACAGGTTTTCAGGCTTTTTACAATACCACCGAAAAACTTAAAAGAAAATATATCAACAGCAAGTTTATTAGTAAACTGCAAAACAACCTGTTAAAAGAAATCAAAAATAACATTCATGAAACGCTCTCCCCCTTTTTTACAGAGCAGGTTGGTCTCTTATCATTGCCGGAAGCCCTGATAAACATTCACTTTCCTAAAAACCAGGAACTTTTAAAAAGAGCCACTTACCGGCTAAAATTTGAGGAACTCTTTTTTATTCAGTTAAATATTCTTCAGCAAAGAAATCACAGGTTGCAAAAATTTAAAGGTTTTATTTTTGATCACGTGGGGGATCTTTTTCATCAGTTCTATCAACATCACCTTCCTTTTGAGTTAACAGATGCCCAAAAAAGAGTATTGAAGGAAATCAGAAAAGACCTGGGTTCCGGAATTCAAATGAACAGGCTTTTACAGGGAGATGTGGGAAGCGGCAAAACATTGGTGGCCCTCATGAGCATATTGATTGCCCTTGATAACAATTACCAAACCTGTATCATGGCTCCAACGGAGATACTGGCTACCCAGCATTACCACAGCATCAGTGAATTTCTAAAAGATCTGCCTGTTTCGGTTTATTTGTTAACAGGCTCAACATCTCATGCTGAAAGAAAAAAGATCCATGAAAAACTTCAGGATGGCAGTCTGAGAATATTAATTGGTACCCATGCTTTAATTGAGGATACGGTAAAATTTAATAATTTGGGATTGGTAATTATTGATGAGCAACATCGTTTTGGAGTGGTTCAGCGTGCCAAATTATGGAAAAAAAACGTTCAGCCCCCTCATGTGTTAGTGATGACTGCAACCCCAATCCCACGCACGCTTTCCATGACAGTATATGGTGACCTTGAAGTCTCCGTTATCGATGAACTCCCCCCGGGCAGAAAACCTATAAGAACAATCCACTATTATGATTCGAAAAGACTAAAACTCTTTGCCTTTATGAAGAAAGTGATAGCAAAAGGATTCCAGATCTATGTGGTTTTTCCGCTTATCAGAGAATCTGAAAAACTGGATCTGAAGGATCTGGAAGATGGATATGAAGGCATTTCAAGAGCATTTCCCCCGCCAAAATATGCCGTGGGAGTAGTACACGGAAGAATGAAACCTGAAGAAAAAGAAAAATCCATGAAATATTTTGCCCGGGGAAAAACAAATATCCTGGTTTCAACCACAGTAATTGAAGTGGGTGTGGATGTTCCCAATGCAACTGTTATGGTGATAGAAAATGCTGAAAGGTTTGGATTATCTCAGCTTCATCAGCTCAGAGGAAGGGTTGGCAGAGGTGGAGAACAATCATACTGCATCCTGATGACCAAACACAAATTAACCCATGAAGCAAGAAAAAGACTGGAAACCATGGTAAGAACAAATGATGGATTTGAAATTGCTGAAACCGATATGCAATTAAGAGGTCCGGGAGATATTGAAGGAACTCAACAAAGTGGCATACCTTTTGATTTTAAAATAGCAAACCTGAGTCGCGATGGAGAAATTTTACAATATGCCAGAAGCCTGGCAATGAAAACATTAGAAGATGATCCTGAGCTAAAAGACCCAAAAAACAGCAGCATAAAAAGCAAACTGGATAAGATCAAACAAAAACAAAAAAATTATAGTGTGATCAGTTAAAAATCCGATGAAAATGAAAAAAATATTGATTCCCATATTACTCGCAATGATCAGCATGCTTTCTCATGCTCAAAACAATAAAAATTGCCGTTCGGAAAGAATGGTATTTCAGGGCGGCGAAAAGATCAAATATATAATGACCTATAACTGGTTCCTGGTTTGGACCGATGTGGGCGAGGTAACATTCGAAGTCAGAGATGCACACAAAAACAACAGGGATGCCTATCATCTGATAGGTAAAGGTAAATCTTACGGTTTCTACGACTGGTTCTACAAAGTCAGGGATAAATACGAATCATGGGTCGATAAAGAAACTTTGAAGCCTCTATACTATGTAAGAGATGTGAATGAAGGGGGATATAATATTGACATTACCTATGATTTCAACTGGGAAGATACACTGGCTTATTCCACATCGATTAAAACCAGGCAGCCCCTGACACTGGATACGCTCAAATTACCTGAATGTACATACGATGT
>CAZWHH010000368.1:0-3141 GCA_964633615.1 uncultured Bacteroidales bacterium
TTGAATTTTGAAAATGAAGCTCATAAAATAACGAAACGTTTGATCGTAAAATAATCAAATCAAAAAAGAGAGGCTGTCTTAATCAGGCAGCCTCTCTTTTATTTTTATTCGATTCGTTATAATTATTCTTCTTCTACTTCCTTGAACGAAAACAAGCTTTCTCTGTATTCCTGAACCGGGGCACAGGTACACATCAGGTTTCTGTCGCCATATCCGTCATCAATTCGGCTTACATCAGCAAAGAATTTTTTATCCTTAATCCATGGCAATGGATAAGCTGCTTTCTTACGTGAATAAGGTCTGTCCCATTCATCTGAAGAGACTACTTCTACCGTATGTGGTGAATTTCTCAGCACATTATTCTCAGCATCCTCTTTTCCTTCTTTTACTTCCATAATTTCATCATAAATGGAAAGCATGGCCTCAATAAAACGGTCCAGTTCTTCCAGTGATTCACTTTCGGTAGGTTCAACCATTAATGTCCCATGAACAGGGAACGAAAGCGTTGGAGCGTGGAATCCATAATCCATCAGCCGTTTGGCTATATCTGCTTCTGTAATGTTTGCCATTGATTTAAACTGACGGCATTCCAGAATCATCTCGTGACCGACCATTCCTGTTTCACCAGAGTAGACAATTCCGTATGTATCTTCTAATGCAGCTTTTATGTAGTTGGCATTCAGTATAGAAATTTCGGCTACTTTCCTAAGCCCTTCCGTACCCAACATTTTTATAAAGCCGTAGGAAATAGGCAAGATGCTTGGACTTCCGAAAGGAGCAGCAGTAATCGGTCCGAATCCTTTTTCTCCACCTGTTTCTGCAAATGGATGCTTAGGCAGATAAGGAGCCAGTTTCTTGTTGGCACCAATAGGACCCATTCCCGGACCACCCCCTCCATGAGGTATAGCAAATGTTTTATGCAGATTCAGGTGACCTACATCAGCGCCGGTAAGCACAGGATTGGTTAATCCGAGTTGTGCATTCATATTAGCCCCATCAAAATATACAAGTCCGCCATTTTTATGAATGATCTCATTCATTTCCTTGATCTGGCTTTCAAAAACACCATGTGTGGATGGATAAGTTACCATGAAAGCGCCAAGGTTGTCCTTGTTTTCTTCTGCCTTTTTCTTAAGATCATCCAGGGAAATATTCCCATTGTCATCACATTCAACCACCACAACTTTCATACCCGCCATGATACCACTGGCAGGGTTTGTACCATGGGCAGATGAAGGAATCAACACCACATTTCGGTGATCTTCACCATTGTCCTGATGATAAGCCCGAATCGTCATAAGTCCTGTATGTTCTCCTGCAGCACCTGAGTTGGGTTGGAATGAAATAGCAGAGAAACCCGTAATTTCTTTAAGTTGTTCTTCCAAACCTTTAATTAACTCCTGGTATCCTTCGGCCTGATCGTTAGGCACATAAGGGTGTAATCCCATAAATTCCGGCCAGCTGAGAGAAAATAATTCCGTTGCTGCATTAAGTTTCATCGTACAGGAACCCAATGAGATCATAGAGTGTGCCAGAGAAAAATCTTTTCTTTCCAGCTTTTTAATATATCGCATCATCTCAGTTTCTGAATGATAACGATTAAAAAGGTCCATTTGAAGGAATTCGCTTTCTCTGTTAAAAGATTTATCAAAGTATTTTTTCTCAGGAATTTCCTTAATCTCTTTTACTTCTTTGCCAGTGGCTTTGGCAAAAACATTCAGGATTGTATTAATCTCTTTTTCGCTGATCTTCTCATCTGTACTAATTCCAACGGTAGAATCATCTATATAGTTGAAATTAATTTCTTGTTCCAGGGCAATCTTCTTCAGATCATCAGCACTCACCCCATCAGGCAATTTAACCTTCAATGTATCAAAAAACTGGTCATTCTCCTGCTCCAGACCCATATCTTTAAGCTTTTCATCTAAGATACCGGCAGCAGCATGAATGCGTCCGGCTATACGCTTTAATCCTTCAGGGCCGTGATACACAGCATACATACCAGCCATATTAGCAAGCAAAGCCTGAGCAGTACAGATATTTGAAGTAGCTCTTTCTCTTTTAATGTGCTGTTCTCTTGTCTGCAGGGCCATTCGCAGGGCATAATTCCCCTGTGCATCTACAGATACTCCAATAATTCTGCCCGGAACTTTCCTTTTATAATCTTCTCTTGTGGCAAAGTATGCAGCATGAGGGCCTCCGTAACCCATAGGAACACCAAAACGCTGTGTTGAGCCAAAAACCACATCAGCCCCCCATTCTCCCGGAGGAGTTAAAAGAGCCAGACTCATTATATCAGCCGCTACACCAACAAGAGATCCATTTTCATGTGCTTTCTCAACAAATTCCTTATAATTTTCAATTTTGCCATCCCCGGCAGGATATTGGACAATTGCTCCAAAGATCTTTTCAGTAAGCTCAACATCCTTGTAATTACCAAACTGAAGTTCTATTCCCAATGGCTCAGCTCTTGTTTTCAGTACTTCTATGGTCTGAGGGAATATATTTTCATCCACGAAGAAGACATTGGCTCCTTTTTTTATGGCAGAGCGCTTTCTGAGATTAGCCATCATAATCATTGCTTCAGCAGCAGCTGATGCTTCATCCAGCAATGAAGCATTTGCGAGATCCATTCCCGTCATTTCCATAACAACACTCTGAAAATTAATCAGAGCCTCCAGCCTGCCCTGCGATATCTCTGCCTGATATGGAGTATAAGACGTGTACCATGCGGGATTTTCAAGAATATTCCTTAATATTACCGATGGGGTAATAGTATCGTAGTATCCCTGACCAATAAATGAACGGTATAATTTATTTTTTGAAGCTATCTCCCTTAAATGCGCAAGATACTCAGTTTCACTCATTGGTTCTTCCAATTCAAGGGGTTTTTCCAAGTGAATGGATTTAGGAATTGTTTTATCAATTAATTCATCAAGTGACTTAACACCTACCTTCTGAAGCATGACTTTTACATCTTCTCCTCCAGGTCCTATATGTCTGTCAACAAATCTCTCAGTAGCCATAATTTCAATAATTTTAAGATTTTAAAGACTATTTTGGGTAAATTTAAAAATAAGGCCGAAAATTAAAAACCAAATTTATCAGGGTTCCCAAATTATTTTTATGTTTTATAACAAA
>CAZWHH010000369.1:0-3123 GCA_964633615.1 uncultured Bacteroidales bacterium
TGCTCTTGCATACTCAATTGATGAATATTTGTCAAAAACTGCTTAAATTTAAGTTTAGTCATTTTTTTGTTAAAATGACCACTGATCTGGTCGGCAAAGCCATCGGTAAAGAGGTAAAAGACATCCCCTTCTTGTAATTGTATATTATGAGCTTTGAATGACTGGTCGAGTTTACTCTGAATACCCAGAGTCATTCTATCTGGCTTATATTCAATTAATTTACCATTTCTAATAACATATAACGGATTATAAGCACCGGAATACTGTAACTCATTATTTTCCAAATTCCATACAACCAGAGAAATATCCATACCATCTCTGTTTTCATCATTAAAAGACTCCTGGTGTAAAGCCTGAATAACTCTGGTTCTCAATCTATTCAAAATCACATCAGATGATAAAATACCCTCTGAAGTAATATCGTTTAAAATCGATAATCCCAGCAGACTCATGAAAGCACCAGGCACACCATGTCCTGTACAATCTACAGCAGCCAGAATCATTTTGCCATCCTTATAGTCAAAAAAATAAAAATCCCCACTTACAATTTCTTTGGGCTTAAACAAAATAAAATAGTTGGTAAGCATTTTGTCAAGCAGATGACCAGGGGGTAGAACTGCGGATTGTATACTTTTTGCATACCTGATACTGGAGGTTATTTCATCATTTTTAACAGCAATTTCATTTCTTTGCTGATTGGCAATGTTCCTTTGTTTCTCTAACTCATCCCGCTGCATACTTATTTCCTCATTTTGCCCCTGAAGTTCTTCGTTTTTAGTCTGAATTTCATCATTTTTTGTAAGAAGCAGAGAATGAGACTTTCTTTTGCTCCTGAAATGTATATATAGAAAAATAAGTCCAAGAGAAATAATAATCAATCCACCTATCGTAAAATATTGTTGATATCGTTGCTTTTTTATTACAGCCTCTTTTTTGGCCAGTTGTAATTTATTTTTCTCCAGTTCTTGCTGCTTCTCCTTTATTTTGTATTTTGTTTCAATAGTTTCAATTGTCTGTGTTTTCTCCTTGCTGAACAATTCATCTTCGACAGATTCATATTTTTTAGTAAAATCCAGGGCTTTTGAATAATTCCCTTGTTTCTCTTCTAATTCAGCTAATACTTCATAGGCCTCTTTGATTTTTAACTTATTATCTATGTTTTCTGCCAAATTCAAACTCTTATAAGCAAAATTTCTGGCATCGTTAAAATTACCTTTTTCCATGTAAGCTTTTGCCAGATAACAATAATCCTCGACTAATCCAAACTTATTATCAATTTCATTGTCCAGTTTGATTGCTTTGTATAAATAGTCCAGTGCCTTTTCTACTTTGTTTGACCGAAGATTTAGAACCCCAAGATTAGAATATACCCCAGAGATACCTCTTTTATCATTTACCTTCATCCTGAGTTCCAACGCTTTGTTTAAAGCTTCCTTCGCTTTTTTATATTGGTGTTTTTCCAGGTAAACTGTACCAATATTACTATAACAGGTACCTGCATGCCGGATCTCATCTATTTTAAGATATTCCTGAAGAGCATCCTGGTAATATTTTATTGCCTTATCATAATCCTGCATTTCCTCAAAAATACTCCCTATATTATTATAACATCCTGAAATACCATAATTATATCCAATAGAATCATAAACCGCCATTGAGCTTTCATATTTATTAATGGCCCTATCATATTCACCGAATTGATAAAAAACATTACCCAGATTCATGTAAGCATGTCCAATCTTTTTCTTATTTTCCTCTATATCAGCACTATCCTTCAGACTTTTCCCTAGTTTTCTTCTCATCTCCAGGGCTTTACGGGTATTGTTCAAAGATTTAAAATACTTCCCACGTTTTCTGTTAATAATACCTAAGTTATTATACGTATTAGCCAGCCCTCCATAATCTTTTAATTGTTCTTTTATTTCAAGTGATTTATGAAAATATTCTTCTGTCTTATCGAGGTCTGATTGTATCAGGTAAAAAATTCCGATGTAATTATAAGCCCTTGCTTCTTCTTCTGTAACACCCTTCTCCCGGGCAAGAGACAATCCTTTTTGGTAATAATACATAGCAGAATCCTGGTTATTGTATAAAAATACATCCCCTATATCTAAATAAGACTCAATGATGGTAGTATCATCTTCTGTATTTTTTATAAGAGTTTTAATGCTGTCAACTTCATACTGCTGACTATAAGCTATTAACGGAAATAAAAAAGAAAATATTATGATCAAACTTATTCTCATATGAAGAATCTATACGTAAAAAAAGAATAAAATGTTATAATTTAGTTAGCAACACTATATTTTCCACATGATAAGTGTGAGGAAACATATCGACAGGTTGTATCTTTGAAACCCTATACTTGTTCTTTAACAGGTTAATATCTCTTGCCTGTGTAGCCGGATTACAACTAACATAAACAATTTTATCCGGTTCAGCCAATAGGATGTTTTCTATAACCTTTTTATGCATACCGGCCCTTGGGGGATCAGCTATAATAACATCAGGATAGCCCTTCTCTGAAAAAAACTGATCATTTAGCACCTCTTTCATGTCTCCAGTGATAAATTCAGTATTTTCAATTTGATTCAGGCGGGCATTCTCATTTGCATCTTCAATTGCTTCAGGAACAGACTCAATACCTATGATCTTATCACACTGAGAAGCAATAAAATTAGCAATGGTGCCTGTTCCTGTATATAAGTCATAAACAACTTCTGTTCCCTGAAGATGGGCATAATCTCTAACGAGTTTATACAACTCACAAGCCTGGGCTGTATTGGTCTGAAAAAAAGATTTGGGACCTATCTTAAATTTGATTCCTTCCATTTCTTCCAGAATATACGACCTCCCTTTATAAATTTCAGCCTCCAGGTCATATATCGAATCATTCTTCTTGGGATTAATCATGTACATCAAAGAAGTTATTTCAGGGTAAGAATCAAGAATATATTGCAAAAGCTTTTCTCTCGATGAGGCATCCTCATAAAAGAAAATTACGATGACCATTACTTCACTTTGCGATGAAGTTCTGATAATTAAATTTCTAAGAAAACCCTCCTGCTTTCGCAGATCAAAAAAAGAAAGGTTATTTTCCAATGCAAATTTTCTAATACCCAG
>CAZWHH010000370.1:0-3115 GCA_964633615.1 uncultured Bacteroidales bacterium
TAAGCACTCTTCCGGTAAGGAATGCTTCCTTTTTGGGATACCATAAGACCATGGGCCTGCTTGGTTTTATGGTATCTGCTGTGCTGCTGCCGGATACATTAAAGTATTGGTCCATACTTCTTTTATTAGTGTTTCTGCCACTAACAGCAAACCCGCCTATCGGACCTTTTGCATTTTCCCTAAAATAAATTCGTGTGCTGTCCTGGTTGGTGATAAAAATATCATTGGTGGTTCCTTTTGTTGTATTCCTTCCGCTTACGGCAAATCCTCCAATCGGTCCTTTGGCTTGTTCGTTCAGGTAAAATCTTGCACTATCCGGGGTAATGCTCATTACTTCATATTCTCCTTTACTGGTGTTTCTTCCGCTAACAGCAAACCCCCCGATGGGTCCCTTTTGTTTTTTTTCATTTACATAAACTTTAGCCCCATCCGGGAATACGGCAAACACCACGTTCCCCTGGTTGTCTTTCACCACAAAAAGGGTATCGGAATTATACTGACCCACTTCGCCACTTTTTTCTGAATATAAAGAATAGGGTACAGAAAGTAATTGAGAAGTTCCCATCTCGGTATAATTGCTTCCTCCGTCCGGATCCATCATAATCTCTACATAGAATTCATCATTACCCCAGGGAATTGATGAGAAATCTCCGGATAATACAGTTCCCTGACCAATAGTGAGCATAACAAGTCCGTTGGAATTGCTTTGCACGTCATGTTCTTCTGAATAGACAACTGTTCCGGAAGGACTTGTTTGCAGAATGTTTACTTTCATGGAAATATTTTGACCGGTAACCAGTTCTCCGTTGTTGTCTCTTATTATCGACTGGTATTTAAACCCTTGTGGGGTTTGAGCAAAAAATATTTGCGTACTAAATAGTGTGATCAATAGTAATAGAAGTTTCTTCATAATTGGTTTGGGTTTTTGATATACAAATTTTTAATGAATGGTTTAAGTTTTGTCTTTTTGCTGGTATCGATTATTTAATAATCAGTTTAAAAGATTCGCTTTTTACTTTATTCACTATTTTAATAATATAAGTTCCTGATCCAAAATTAGATAGATCTAATCTTTTTTGGTTTTCAAAAGGATTTATTTCCGTGGATAATAGTTTTTTACCATTCAGAGCGTATGAATGAATCTTAAAAGTTCTTTTGTCCGGTTCATTTAGTTTAATAATAAGAAAATCTCCGGCCGGATTAGGATAAAGATCAAAATGGATATTACCAAAGCCATTTTCAATATTTTCAGGAATTTCAACTATATATTCTCCTTGATGAAAACCCTGGAAAAGCATGTAATCATTTGAGGAAAAGGTTTCAGTAATCGGTTCACCAATTGTCCAACTAAGCGAAAAATCATCGGTATTGGAATAATTACCTGCAGAACCAATCACTTCACGATCAATAGACTGACTAAAACAATTTGTGATAGTCCACAGTAAAAAAACGGATAGGCTAATTTTTCTTTTCATGATTTAATGTGTTTTATATTACAAATGTATTTAAAACTTGAATACAACGAAAGTTTAATTTGTAATTAGCAAGGTCGATTATTTTTATTTTGTTTCTAAAAATCACTAAAAGACAATGATATTCTTTTATTTCTAATTTTCAGAAAGTTTATCTTCTATATTTTTTAATCTTTCTTTAAGGTTTTTGATTTCTTTTTTCAGGTTCTTATTTTCCTTCAAAATATCTTTTACTGCCTGAATAGTTACTATTTGGGCGTTGTATGAATCCATTTGAAGTATTTCATCTCCATCTTTCAGCAATTCACCGCTTTTTTTAACAGACCCCGGAAAAACTTTTTGATATTCCTGTGCAATGAAGTTGTAATAATATTGATCTTTCAGACCGGGGTGTTTTTTAAGATATTCGTTTGTGTATTTAAACTTCACTGGTCTGAGTTTTAGTAGAATATTCGATGCATCTTCAATTTCTTTTATATCAGTCTTAATTCTTTTATCTGAATTAGCCAGCCAGCTTCCTGCTGTTGTTTTTGATGCTTCTCCTTCAACTTCAAGCTGATTTGTTTCTGACATTCTTCCAATGCCTACCTTTGCATTAAAACTCAATATATCATTGTCAAATTCTCCATAAATTAGAGGATTTGTGGTTGAACTATTCTCTATAAAAAGTTTGTCTGATCCTGTAAAATCTTTCCCGGCTAAGTAACCCAGAAAAACATTATTGCTTCCATTACTACCCCAGCCGGCACCTGTACCTAAAAAGGTATTATTATTTCCGAAGGTATTTCCATATCCTGCATAAAAGCCAAGATAGGTATTTTCATCCCCACTGGTTACAGCATCCCCACAATTAGGACCGATATAAGTGTTATAATTTCCGTTAATATTTTCTTTTCCTGCAAATCTACCATAAAAAACGTTATAAATTCCTCCATTATTGGCATATCCACATTGATTTCCAACAAATGTATTGTTGTTTCCCGTACTATTATTTTTGCCTGTTGAGGAACCGATAAAGATATTTTGATTATTGGTTGAATGATATCCTGCACTATCTCCTATAAAAATATTATAATGCCCAAGGGAAGAATAGCCGGATAGAGTACCCAGAAATACATTTTTTTGACCTGAGTTTGAAGAATACCCTGCTTTATATCCTATTAAAACATTATCAAATCCTATTGTATTTGAAATCCCTGAGTTGTATCCGAGAAAAATATTTCTATAGCCTGTGGTGTTGTTTTTGCCCGCTTGATAACCAATAAAAGAATTAAATAAACCTGATGATATTGAAGAGCCGCTTTCATGGCCAATGAAATAGTTTTCCTTGGTCATATCCATAAATTTCCTAACAGTACCAGTTGATTTTGTATTATTCCTCCCACTCACAGCAAAGCCCCCAATGGGTCCTTTTGTTTGTTGGTTGACAAATATTCGGGTACTGTCGGGCGTAACCCGCATTACTTCATATTCACCTTTGGTGTTGTTTCTTCCACTCACGGCAAAGCCGCCAATGGGTCCCTTAGGGTTGTCCTCATTAACATAAACTTTGGCACCATCGGGGAAGACAGCAAAAACCACGTTCCCGTCATTGTCTTTGACAACAAACAGGGTATCGGAGTTATATTGCGCCACCTCTCCGC
>CAZWHH010000371.1:0-3114 GCA_964633615.1 uncultured Bacteroidales bacterium
ATTCCATAATTACTGTTTTTTTCTTGTTTTAAAGTCATTTTCCCACAGTTCTGTAGGTGGTTCGTAAGCAGTAATGATAATATAGGTTCCTTCAGTTTTATTATAACTATAAACTATATGGATGGGTCGCTTATTACTATATGCCAGTAATATTCTACTCGGATAAGGCCTATCTGATGGATATTCTTTTATTATTTCACCCTGTTGAAGGGACAATTCAATATCTTTTGGACTTATATTCCTCTGAAACATTTGTTTTACAGCATGGTTTGAGTAGATAATTTTTTGTTTTTCCGGCATTCGGATTTTGGATTGTTAAATGGCTAAATTATTCACTTCGTTCATGAATTTCTAAATTGTTAAATTGTTTCATTGTTTTATTGTTGAATTGTTAAATGGTTAGCAGGTGCTTTCCGATTGCCGCTGCTATTGTTCATTTCTCATTGCTCAGCGCTCCTCTTCTCAGTTCTCAACACTTCTTTCTTCCTGCTTCCTGCTGCAACTGCCACTGCCACTAATTTATTCCAGTCAAGTTTTTTATATCCAATTCCTTTGACTTATAAACTGTCGGCATTTTTGTATGTTGGTTTCCAATTTTTTTGAAAATTCAAGAACATCAGGCACTAAATCCTGAATAGCCTCTGGTAAATATTCATGTGCTATTTGGTTCCTTACATCTCTTATTTCTATAAGCTGATCAGCAGACTCTATAAGTCCCAGTTTCTCCGACTTATTCAACACATCAATCAATGGCATTTGTGTTTCGTGTAATAAGGTCCAGATTGTACGTATAATTTTTTGAAGGAAAATATCTGAAGTACGCCCGAATTTTGAAGTTAACGAATCGAAACTTTCCATTTCCTCAAAAGTATATTCATTTTTCTTTTTAATTTTTGATACCTTTTCTACCGATAGCCTGAGGGATTCCATACTCCTCATCAGCAGATTCCAGTTTTGTTGCAACAGCTCCTTGTTGTTTTTGTCTTGTCCTGTCATAACTCAACAGCGTTTTGCATGGCAACTTTTTTAAAAACATCCTCCTCGCTAAAGGTGAAATTCACAATATCGATTTTTTGCCATCCGAATTTTTTATAAAAGCTGACTCTAAATTTACGGATTTTATCCCGGGCAATTTTTTTGTTTGTTAACCATAGAATATCTATATCTCCTCCTTTTGCTTCATCTTCAGCACGCGATCCAAACAAATACACCTCTGAATAAGGGTCGATATTTTTCAGTTCGGTTTTAATAAAAGAAGCTATGTCTTTTCTTAGACGCATACATAGGGTTTGTTTTGTTTGTCAGGTGGCAGTAAACAGTAGACAGTAGTTAAGTAGATGGTGGATTATTCAGTTCGTTCATGAATTTCTAAATTGTTAAATTGTTTTATTGTTGAATTGTTAAATGGTTAGCGGGTGCTTTCCGATTGCCGCTGCTATTGTTCATTCCTTATATGCCTTATGTGGTTCAATTTAGTAGTTAGTAGACAGTAGTTAAGTAGATGGTGGATTATTTCAGTTCGTTCATGAGTATCTAAATTGTTAAATGGTTCTATGGTTGAATGGTTAATTGTGTTTTTCTAACATCACCCGGCCGCTTTTTCAAGCCAACTTTAAACCTTAAACGTTGAACTTTAAACAATCAAATCTCTCCCTAACTTTTGCTTTCTGCTTTTCTCATCCTCCGTAGCTTCAGCGAAGGAGGACTGCCACTGTCTTCTGCCACTGTTCATTTCTCATTGTTCATTGTTCACTGCCACTGCCACTGTTCTTTTAAAACCGCAAAGACGCAAGGGTCGTCCCTTCGGGACTCCGGCTGAAGTAGAGACTTTGTTTTTAATTTTTTATCCGTGTTAATCAGTTGCGCTGTGTGTCATCGTGTCCGGCCTTTGACGGTTCTGCGTTCCATTCCTTGTTTGTTCGGTGGCTCTCCCCTCACCACTCACTACTCATTTCTCGTTTTTCATTGCTCATTACGCCAAAAAGCGTAACGCTAATTAGCATAATCTATAAATTATTACTAATGAACCTTTTATACATTGGATCGGCAAATTCATAATAATCCCTGTTTTTTTCGATTATTCCTTCATTAAGAAGAACTTCCAATGATTTTAGTCACTCGATTGTTACTCGGTTGTCACTCAGTTGTTATTCAATAGTTATTCGTTTATTTTCTGGTTTTAGGGCAAAGATGTTAAAAAGTAGATAGTAGTTAGTAGCCAGCAGTTAAGTAGATGGTGGATTATTCAGTTCGTTCGTGAAGATGGACGTTGTTACATTGTTTTATTGTTAAATTGTTGAATTGGGTTGATTACGCTCTTTCAGAGCTTTGTTCATTTTTGGTTTTTTCAACACAGGATTTCGCGTTGCTTCATCCTGTGTTATTGATTTCCGGGGCGTTGCCCCTCCTTTCGCTTCCTTCTTCATCCTGCCACTGCCATTTACATACCGGCATGGCTCCGCCCCCTCAGTCACATTTCGGAAATGCCTGTAGAGGACTCAATTGTATGTTAGAGAGGCGGTTATGCCTCTTGTTCCACCTTCTTCAGATACGAAGGATTTATATGAATCAGCAGATTCTGCTGAAGAATATCCAGTCTTACCAGCACTTTATACTTATTCACATGCTGGATCAGTTCGCCGCTGAAATTTTTCAGGTCGCCCTTGTTGATTGTCACCCTGTCGCCAATTTCAAATTGCCGGGAAGTGACTTCGAATGATTCTCCGGAGGACAACAGTGTTTTTATGAGGTCGATTTGTTTTTCAGGAATGGGAGCCGGGAAACCTTCAAATTTTACAATCGTAAAGACACCGGGTGTGTAAAAAGCATTTTCCAGATGTCCGTGGGTTGTTTTCACGAAAACATAGGACCTTATGAGAGGCTCGTAGACCCATTTCTTCCGGTCGCTCCATATCCTTAGCCTCTTCTCCAGAGGGAGGTATACTTCAAACCCTTTGGCTGCCAGTTCTAACTCTACTTTCTTCTCTGCCCTTGATTTTGTATACAGGGCAAACCACTTTTTTTCGTTGATTTTTTCCAAGACTGTTTTTTTCTTTATCCGACACCTAATCATACAAAGATATAAAATATATTTTGGCTGACCTATGTATAGCT
>CAZWHH010000372.1:0-3088 GCA_964633615.1 uncultured Bacteroidales bacterium
CAAAAATGAATTACAATGATGTCAAAGAACCTTTTGATAAACAACTGTCCCTCAATCTATTTTAAGTGGACAGCAGTGGATTTTGGTAGTATTTTAAAAGAACAGAGTGTGCTTTATAATGATAAACAAACCCAATTTTCTTTGACAACCCTTATTAGAAAAATTTTATTCCACGGTAAAAAACCTCATTGCCTTATTTAGGTTTTCCGGGAATGAATAAATTATATCTTTAATGAATTGCATCATCAATCACATCATCATCTGCTACATTCGGCAAGGTCACTTTTAATTCAGGAGTTCTCTCCATCTCACGCTTAATAGCAAACATGGCTTCATCATTTCTTGCCCAGCTACGGCGGGCAATGCCATTGTTCACATCCCAGTGCAGCATCATTTTCAGTCTTCTCTCCGATTCATCTGTTCCATCCAGTACCATGCCAAAACCGCCGTTGATCACTTCGCCCCAGCCGACGCCTCCGCCGTTGTGCAGGGATACCCAGGTAGCTCCGCGGAATGAGTCACCAATTACATTCTGAACCGCCATATCGGCTGTAAACATGGAACCGTCATAGATATTAGAGGTTTCACGGTACGGACTGTCAGTCCCTGACACATCGTGATGGTCTCTGCCCAGGACAATTGGTGCCGAAATTTTTCCTTCCCTGATGGCCTCATTAAAAGCTTTGGCTATTTTTATTCGTCCCTCTGCATCAGCATAAAGAATTCGAGCCTGCGAACCTACAACCAACTGGTTATTACCTGCTTCTTTAATCCAATGGATATTATCTTCCATTTGTCCCTTAATTTCTTTTGGCGCAGTTTCTGCTATTTCCTCCAGTACTTCGGCTGCAATTTTATCGGTGGTTTCCAGATCTTTAGGGTCGTTTGAAGTACAAACCCATCTGAAAGGGCCAAAACCATAATCAAAAAACATAGGTCCCATGATGGATTCCACATAGGAAGGATATTTAAAATCACCATCTTCTTTCATAATATCAGCTCCGGCTCTGCTGGATTCAAGGAGAAAAGCATTGCCATAATCCCAGAAAAACATACCCCTGTCAACCATACGATTAATGGCATTTACTTGTCTTTTCAAAGATTCATGAACCTTTTCTTTAAATTTTTCGGAGTCCTCGGCCATCATTTTGTCAGCCTCTTCTACAGTAAGACCTGCAGGATAATATCCGCCAGAATATGGATTGTGCAAGGAAGTCTGGTCAGAACCCATATCCACTGTAATTTCTTCTTCAACCAGTTTTTCCCATAGATCCACAATATTACCCTGGAAAGCCAGAGAAACAGCTTCTTTATTCTCTACTGCATCACGAAGTCTGAACACCAGTTGCTCTAAGTCCTCATAAATTTCATCAACCCAGCCTTGCTGGTAACGTTTCTGTGAAGCTTTGTGGTTTACTTCAGCAACCACGCAAATTCCGCCAGCTATCACGGTAGCTTTCGGCTGAGCACCTGACATGCCGCCAAGGCCTGAAGTAACATATACTTTTCCGGAAAGATCATTTTCCCCTTCTTTAAGGGTCATTCTCCCCGCATTTAGAACTGTAATCGTTGTTCCGTGTACAATACCCTGCGGCCCAATGTACATGAAAGAACCGGCAGTCATTTGTCCATACTGTGTTACACCTAACGCGTTGTACTTTTCGTATTCTTCCTTGCTTGAATAATTCGGAATCATCATTCCGTTAGTGACAACTACCCTGGGTGCATCCTTGTGTGAAGGAAACAGACCCATGGGATGTCCTGAATAAAGAACAAGCGTTTGTTCATCTGTCATTTCAGCCAGATATTTCATAGCCAGGCGATACTGTGCCCAGTTTTGAAAAACGGCGCCATTCCCTCCATACGTAATGAGTTCATGTGGATGCTGTGCTACAGCTGTATCCAGATTATTGCTCAGCATCAACATAATAGAAGCGGCTTGTTTTGAATTATGCGGAAATTCGTCAATCGACCGGGCATGAATTTCATAATCCGGTCTGAACCGATGCATATAAATCCTTCCAAATCGCTCAAGTTCGTCTGCAAATTCTTTGGCCAGCACTTCATGATGCTTTTTATCAAAATAACGCAAGGCATTTTTTAATGCCAGTCTTTTCTCATCTTTGTTTAGAATATCTTTTCGCTTGGGAGCATGGTTAATATTTCTGTCATACGGTTTGGGCTCCGGTAATTCATCGGGAATACCTTCCAAAATAGCGCTTTTGAGATCTTCTGTATTCATAACGTATGTTTTTTCGAATTTTTTTTCAGCCTGTAAAGGTACAACATTCAAATGATTTTTAACAGGAAAAATTATGATACCCTTTTCTCAGGTTAGAAAGTTTTTACATTTTTTAATGGAATCTGTCTTTTGTGAATCAGAAAAAGGTAGTAACTTTGAAAAGATAAAATATAAACCTATATCATCATGAAAATAAAAAAATCCTGGATTGTAATTGGCGTAATAATCATTCTTGCTCTTATCATTTACGGTAATATTAAAAACAAATACAACAGAATGGTTCAAATGGAGCAGACTGTTGAATCCCAATGGTCTAATGTTGAAAATGTTTATCAAAGAAGGGCAGACCTTATTCCCAACCTGGTAAATACAGTAAAAGGTTATGCAGAACATGAGCAGGAAACCTTACAAAAAGTTATTGAAGCACGCTCAAAAGCAACTTCAACCAATATCAATGCTGAAAATTTATCTCCTGAAAAATTGCAACAATTCCAGCAAAGTCAGAGTGCTCTAAGCTCTGCACTTTCAAGATTAATGGTTGTAGTAGAAAGATATCCCAACCTTAAGGCAAACGAAAATTTCAAACAGTTACAAGCTCAACTGGAAGGAACAGAAAACAGAATTAGCGTTGAAAGACGAAAATTCAATGAAGCTGCGAGATCCTATAATACTTATATTAACCAATTCCCTCAAAAAATCTATGCAGGATTGTTTGATTTTGAGGACAAAGCTTACTTCGAAGCAGAAGAAGGAGCAGAGAAAGCACCAGAAGTAGAGTTTTAGATATAACTATAAAAATTAAGTCTTTAATGACTTTAAAAATATACCTATGAATCCAGCTAAATT
>CAZWHH010000373.1:0-3087 GCA_964633615.1 uncultured Bacteroidales bacterium
TTATCAAATTCTTTTTTCCAGTCATCAAACTGGAGATAAGGAAAGATCATGGGAGCAAAATCAGATAATGGTTGATACAAAAATGAATTTTCTGTCTTTTCTTCAGGTAGAAAGTTATATTTCCTGTTGGCTTTATTGACAAGAACTAAAATAACACTAATGATAAAGGCAATCTTAGCCACTCCGAAAACAATCCCAAGGAGCCGGTTGACAAATCCAAGGGCAACAGCCTGAAGCAATTTTTCTACCATGCGTGCAAGGAGGTGAACAAGGATCACGATAATCACGAAAGTAATGGCAAAAGAGATAATCTGGAGATAATCTGTATTGATATTAAACTGATTATTCAAAAAATTAGCCGTTAAACCGGAAAATTTGATGGCTCCCAAAATCCCCAGCAGCAAAGCTGCTAATGTAGAAAGCTGAATGATAAACCCTTTTGAAAAGCCGCGATAGGCACTCCAGATCAAAATTACAGCGAATATAAGGTCTAAAAAATTCATTAGAATAAAATTAATTTATAGGTTTGACAGTCTAAGACTTTTACCTACCAAAGTCCATTTTTTTTGTTGCTTATGCCATGTAACCCTCATCTTTTATTCATTTCCTTTTGTATGTATGATTCAGATAAGGGTTTCATCGGGCAAATTTTAGAGAATAAAAATAATAAAATTGTCGAAAAATCATGAGTTTTTCATCGTGTGGGTTATTTTAAAATGTCATTTTGAAAATTTTGTGAAATATAGTACTTTTGCCCCACTTATTTAATATAGAAATAAGGCCCCATAGTTCAAGGGATAGAATAGGAGTTTCCTAAACTCTAGATCCAGGTTCGAGTCCTGGTGGGGCTACAAACTTTCTTTGCAATCATTTTCCTCCCTTCCCGACTTTCTGCAAATTATTTAACACCCATTGGTAAGCTTCAACCTTTGCTTTAAAAAAATCTTCCCAAGTGTATTATAAAACTATTCTGAAACTAAAAAAGCAAAACTTTAAAATAGGATCCATGCAAAAGAATTGACTTACAGTTCAAAGCCAAGGACCGTCATGTCATCAACCTGTTCATATTTCTGTCCAATCCAATTGTTAAACGTATCCTGAAGAATCCTTTTCTGCTCCTCAAAGCTTTTATTATGATTTTCCAGGAGCAATCGTTTAAAAGGAATTGTTTTAAAACGTTTGCCTCTTCTTCCTCCAAACTGATCCACATACCCGTCAGAACACAAATAAACTACATCCCCGGGGGTATAAGACATCTCAATTTGAGAAAAAGAATACATTTTATAATGGAAACTAACAGGCATTCTGTCGCCTTTAAACTCATAAACTCCTTTTTTATCTATATCATTAAGATGAGGGATATAGAAAAATGAATTATTGGCTCCTGAAAACCTCATTTTCTTTTCTCTCCTGTCAATCTGAACAACGGAAACATCCATCCCGTCTTTGCTCTCGTAAAGTTTCCCTTTCTGATGAAGAGACTTAATGATATAGTTCCGCAACTCATTGAGAATTTCATTGGGTTCGGTAATGTTTTGATTTCCCACAATTTCACTTAAAAAACTCGATCCAAGCATGGTCATAAAAGCGCCAGGGACTCCATGCCCTGTGCAATCAGACAAGACAATAAGTATTTTCTCATCGGTCGTATACACCCAGTAGAAATCACCGCTTACTATTTCTTTCGGTTGAAAAAGCACAAAATAACTATTAAAGACAGAATCCAGCAATGACTTATGATTAATAAGGGCTCCCTGAATTTTCTGGGCATATTGAATGCTGTCATTTAACTCATTGATTGCTTCCTCACGGGAACGAGCCTGATGAGTTAATTCATCTCTCTGGGCTGTAATTTCTTCATTTTTCTGATTGATACTTTTATTAATATTCTGAAGATTTTCAACCGCAAGGTTTAATTGTTCATTTGTGTGAAAATACTTTTTTATGTAGGCCAGTGTCCAGAGGCTGAACATATTAATTAAAACAATAAGAAGACTTGTCATCAGTCCCACCGGAATAAAGGCATCAATAATCTGAAATTGCAGGACATTAAAAAGTAAAGATAAGCCAGCAGCAATAAAAATAACAATTTTGTCGAGCTTGATTACAGTAACTGTACTAAAAAAGACAAATAAAAAGGCTATAAGCAAAGCAAAATTCTGATTGCTAAAAGTTGTGGTTACTTCCGGGTTATTCAGTATAATAAAAGAAATAAAGAAAACAAGAGAAAAATCAATTGCTGTGGTGATGTATTTTAGATAGAACCTGTATCTTCTTCTGGAAAGGATATGAATTCCTGTCATCACTGGCAAAAGAACCAAAAAGACCCATAGGGCATAAAATTTATGCACAAAAACAGCCAGGAAGCTCTCATTTTGCGGTGAAGTAAAAAGATGCAATAATGCAAAGGCCAACAGAATCAAAAATCGAAAATAATTAAGAATTTTTTCCACATTCATCTCACGCCTCGCAATTTCTTTCTTAGCGTAAGTTTCCGTTTCTAAATTTTCTTTTTTATTACTCATTTTAATTAAAATCGACTATACAAAGCGTTTACTCGAAAAGTACTGCAATGTTTCTAAATTTTTGATAAGATTGTATAAAATTTATTAAACGCATTAAAAATAGTGATAAACGCCATTTTTTTTTTGGTTAACGTTCGGCTCTTCAAAAAACCTTTCCAAGAAATGCGCTGCTTGCATCATTGATCCTTTTCCCTCTATTTTCAATCCTTAATGTGCTTCCAGCCAATTGGTCCCATATCCGGTGTCAACAATCAAGGGTACTTTTAACGAGTATGCTTTTCCCATCTTTTCAGTCACCATGCTTGAGAGAGCCTCGAGTTCGGGTTTATAGGTCTCGAAGATCAACTCATCGTGTACCTGCAGGATCATCTTGCTTTGAAAGCTCTCTTTTCCAAGGGTTTCGTGGATGTCCCGCATGGCAATTTTGATAATGTCTGCAGCAGATCCCTGAATAGGTGCATTGATGGCATTTCGTTCATCCATTCCCCGTACAGTGGCATTGCGTGAATTAATATTCTCAAGGAATCGTTTTCGCCCTTTGATGGTTTCCACGTATCCTCTT
>CAZWHH010000374.1:0-3086 GCA_964633615.1 uncultured Bacteroidales bacterium
CTCCACGCGCAATGGTTTGCTCCCATTGAAGCTTCATCTGCTCCGAAAAAAAGAATAATTATCGGGGGAGATTCTAATTACCCTCCCTATGAATACCTTGATAAAAACGGCAACCCGGCAGGTTACAATGTGGATATAACGCGGGCAATAGCAAAAGAAATGGGTATGAAAATAGAGATCCGGCTGGGACCCTGGTCAAAAGTCAGGAAGGAGCTTAAAGAAGGAAATATAGATGCCATACAAGGGATGTTATATTCACCCGAAAGAGATAAAACATTTGACCTGTCGCCTGCGCACACAAATATCAGCTATATTATTGCCGGAAGAAAAGACAAAGAATTACCGGAGAACCTGGAAGCGTTAAAAGGCAAATCAGTAGCTGTGCAGGAAGGGGACTTAATGCACGATCATGTTGAAAAATATAATTTCACGGAAAAGGTTACTGCAGTCAATTCGCAGGAAGAAGCTTTAAGACTTCTTTCAAGAGGTGAAATCAACTATGCACTCACTTCCAAAATATTGACACACTACTATATTGAAAAAAACAACTGGGATAACCTGAAAATGAACAAGAATGCCGTATTATCAGCAGAATATTGCATTGGTGTAATGGAAGGAAATACTGAATTGTTGTCGAGACTCACAGAAGGGTTATCAGCAATTAAATCAAAAGGGGAGTATAGAAAAATCTACTCAAAATGGTTTGGCACTTATGAAGAAAAAGACATTCGTTTTCGGGATGTTTTAAAATATTCGCTCTTTATTCTGATCCCTCTTCTGATTATTTTGGGAGGTTCAATTCTCTGGTGGTACACTCTGAAAAAAGAAGTCAGAAAAAAAACAAATGAGCTCCAAAGGGAAAATTGGGCACGGAAAAAAGCTGAGGATCGAATTAAAAATTTATACCAGCTCCTGAAATCCCGCAATGAAGAAATTGCTGCCCAGAATGAAGAGTATCAAACCTTAAATGAAGAATTAAGAGAAAAAAATGAATCGCTTTCAACAGTAAATAAAGAACTGAAAGAGGCAAAAGATAAAGCCCAGGAAAGCGATAATCTAAAATCAGCCTTCCTGTCCAACTTAAGCCATGAAATCAGAACCCCTATGAATGGTATCATGGGCTTTACAGATCTTCTGAAAAATGCTCAGCTTAATGGTGAAAAGAAAGATGAATATATCAATCTTATTCAGAATAGCGGAGAAAGGATGCTCAATATAATCAACAATCTGCTTGACATTGCCAGAATTGAATCTGGTCAGATAGAAACAAACATCACCGAAACATACGTGAATGAAGTTCTGTTTGAGGTAACTGCCTTACTGAAACCGGAAGCCGATAAAAAAGGATTGTCTGTAGAAATGAGTAAGGGGCTAACAGACGAGGAGAGCCTGGTAATGACAGACCCCGCGTTGTTAAATCAAATATTAGTCAATCTTCTTAATAACGCGATAAAATATACCAAACAGGGAAAGATTAAATTAAACTATAAAAAAGAAAAAGACGTTCTCCATTTTTATATCACGGATACCGGGATTGGCATCCCTGGTGATTATCAGAAAAAAATCTTTGAGAGGTTCCGCCAGGCAGATGATACCATTACCAAACCTTATGAGGGCGCCGGGCTGGGTTTAAGCATAAGTAAAGCTTATGTAAACATACTGGGAGGTGAAACGTGGTTGGATTCTGCTCCGGGTAAAGGTTCTACGTTTCATTTCACCATTCCCTATAAAGCACCCGAAAGCAATACAATAAACCTGAATAAGACGGATTCTTTTTCAAAAGAAAAGTTGCCAAATGATTTGACAATTTTGGTGGCTGAAGATGATAAGAACAGCTTTTTATTGCTAAAGGAAATGCTGGGAAATGATAAAATAAACTACATTCATGCAGAAGATGGTCTGAAGGCTGTGGAAAAGGTCAAAGAAAACCAGGAAATTGATATTATCCTGATGGATATAAAAATGCCAGAGATGGATGGGTACGAGGCCACAAGGGAAATAAAAAAAATTGATCAATCACTTCTCATCATTGCACAAACAGCTTTTGCTTCCCAACAGGATAAGCAAAAAGCAATCAATGCTGGATGCGATGAATACATTTCCAAGCCAATCAGCAGGAATGAGCTGTTAGATATTATTCTTAAGCTATTGAGAGACAGAAAATCATAATAACGTACCGTGCTGGTTAAACTTTATGAATCATATAGGTATTGCTTTTTCACTACTACAATCCCAATCTATACGTTAGTTTCACCAGAAATACGTTATGGGGAAAAATATCACCGATGTGCCTGAAATCTTCTTTGAACTGAAATGGGCCGTCAGTGATGTAATCGTCCCTGCTCTGGCTCCAGACTACATAAAGCGTGGATCCGGGGATATATTCCCATCGGGCCACAAGATTTGATTTAAATTGAAAAACTTTAAAATTGGGGTTATGAATGGAATAATCCACCATGCCATCTGCATTCTCATCAATTTCATAAATCTCATCATCTGACCGGTAATTAATCTCCTCTCCCACAAAGGTGTGGAACCGGTCCTCATAATTTTCTGCTTTACTTTGTGTAATTCTCTTAAAATGACTGTAATCACCCGTTGCTACAAAAGGTTGCCCCCAATATTGAATGGATAAATCAGGAGTAATACTCAGGTTTAATCTCAATGACAGGCTGAGTGTGGTTCTCTCTATGGAGGCCATGATATATCGGTTTTCTTCCCCAACTTCTTCTGTTGTTACATATTGTAAGTTATCCTCACTGAAATTAATGGATGGGTTAAAAGAAATGTCAAGGGCATTGTAAGGGCGGTAGGAAAAATTTGTCCAGATATGATTGCTATGATAATGTCCATGCTGGTTCCATCTTTGACTGTTTCCAAAATTCACCCTAAAATCTTTCCTGTGATCCGTACCAGCAGACCACCAATAGTTCAGACTGGCAGGTTTTTTAAGATATGGGCCACCTCTCAGCGCGGTTTTACTGAGTGAAACTGAATTATAATTGACCCCATAACCAAAATCCCAATAATTTTTAAAATTCATGTGCATATTCACATTGCCCCCTTTTACCTGTGAGGTGCCTCCA
>CAZWHH010000375.1:0-3066 GCA_964633615.1 uncultured Bacteroidales bacterium
ATAAAAAAGAATAATTTTTGAATAATTTTAGCAAAAGAACGCTTTCCGGGCTGCTTTTTGTGATACTTATTGTATCGTCAATTCTGATAAGCCCGGTTTCTTTCATTATAGTCTTTGGCATTATAGTGTTTATAACCTCCTATGAATTTTATGGTTTTAAACAGGATGTTTTTAGTAAGTCAGATCGGATCGTCTTTTCGGGAGTTGCTGTAGTAGTTTTTCTTTTCGCTTTTATTATTGCCTCCGGAGAGCACAATACACTTTTCGTGATCTTGCTGGTGCCTATTTTTCTGGTGGTGGATTTTCTCTTTTTGATGAAAGACCGCACAAGGCTTTTACCGAAACTTTCTTATGGAATAACAGGTTGGGTCTATATAGCGATTCCTTTTTCTATACTGAACTTTATTGCTTATCATTTCAATGATCAGGATTTTTCTTCCCTGTTTCTTGTAAGCCTTTTTGGCATTATATGGATCAATGATACATTTGCTTATTTGGCAGGAAAATTTTTCGGGAGACATCCATTATTTTATCGTATTTCTCCTAAAAAGACTTTGGAAGGCTTTTTGGGTGGTCTTCTGTTTTCTGTCCTTGCTGCATGGGGCATCAGTATGCTGACTTCTTTGCTGAATTTGAATACCTGGTTATTGATCGGATTAATTAGCTCTCTGACAGGAAGTCTGGGAGATCTCACTGAATCAGCCTTTAAAAGAAACGTGAATATTAAAGATTCCGGGAATCTGCTCCCTGGCCATGGAGGGTTTTTAGATCGTTTTGATGCCGCATTGTTTGTATTTCCCTCTGTCTATTTTCTATTGCTGCTCACATCAAATATCTCCTGAATTTAACCCCTCTTTCCGTTTTGGAAATTAAAGAGTTGACAAATAAATATAATGGTGTGTTTTTTTCATTAATTTTGTATTTCTGTTTTAATTTAATCAATCATGAAGATTCATAAAGAGGGTTATAATGTACTATTTAAAGTAATAGCTATTTTGCTTATTATAAATGGATTGCTGGTGTTCTTTTCAAACTGGGAGATAACTGTGATCGTAAGTTTTTTCTCATTGCTTTTTTTATTCTTTAATTTGCGTTTTTTCCGCGTACCTGAAAGAGAATTTTTTACAGATAAAAATGCCATTATCAGTCCTGCCGACGGAGAAATTGTTGTGATTGAAAAAACCCGGGAAGAGGAATACTTTAAGGATGAAAGAATTCAGATATCTGTTTTTATGTCCGTCTGGGATGTGCATATTAATTGGTTCCCAATTAGCGGAATTGTTAGATATTTTAAATATCACCCGGGGAAGTACCTCGTAGCCCGTTATCCTAAATCTTCTAAATTTAATGAACGAACTTCTGTGGTAGTGGAAACCAGCAAGGGACAGCAGGTATTGTTCAGACAAATTGCCGGGATCGTGGCTCGCCGCATCATTTCTTATGTCTCTACAGGGGCCAGGGTTGAACAATCAAAAGAATCAGGATTTATTCGTTTTGGTTCCCGCCTGGATGTTTTTCTACCCCTTCAGGCCAGGATCAATGTGAGTATGAATGAGAAAGTAAAAGGCGGCCAAACCGTGCTGGCTACCTGGGAATAAATGGGGCAAGCCCTAAATAAGCAGGTTTTTATGGCTTCTTACTTTTCGACTGATATATCATGATCTTGGCTACTTTATTGTCTTCAAAAATGAAAGCAGCCATTTTATTTGAATGGCTAAATCTTATTGTATCATTCATTAATTCAGGAAAATCGACGAACTTTTTCCGTACCTGACTGATTGACAGCCCTGTTCTGATCCCGTTTTTTAATTGTACTTTTTTATCACCAATGGTTGTGCTCAGCAGATAAATTTTATTTTTCTGCTGAGGTTTATAGAACAAAACATTCGTTTTTCCTGAGAAAAAACGATAAACTGTATCTTTCAGGGAAGCATTAAATTGAGGGGTTCTTATATATTTTCTGTACTTCAGGTTTCTATGATTTTTACGGAATTTATCAATATCCACCTTTTGAGGGAAGGGGTTTTGAATAAACTCTTCAATAGTGAGGGAGGTATCTGTTTGTACTTCGTATTTGGGACTGCTGCATGAGCCCAGCAGAATAAGGAAGAGTAGAAGGTATTTAAGCATAAAATAATATTATTAGTGAAAAGTGCTTGTTACTTTATTTGGCTGAATACTGATAATTTATTTCCTGGGTTGATTCGTTGTAAAAGTTGATTTGTAACGCAGCAGAATAATCCATGGCTTCCTGTTCTTTTTCTGTCTCTTGTTTTTCTTTTAACCGGTTCATTTCCCTTTCAATGTTTACAGCTGTTCTCAGATATTTCAGGGCATCTCTGAAGTAACCCATCTCATGATGCAATATCCCCATTTGTTTGAAATAAAGGGGCAGTTGGTGATGTATCATGGCCTTCTCGTAATACTTATAGGCCTCTGCGGGTTTCCCCTTGGCGTGGAAGACCAAACCCCATTGAAAAAAATGCTCAGCCTTTTGTTTGGGATTGATTACCGGCGTAGCAAATTCAAATTTATCTGTGTAATAATTTTTTTGCCTGCTTTCTGGTCTTATCTTAACAGGATCTTCAATCATATTATTCTTATTTATTGATTTTACGAATCAATATTTATTGACGTAAAATTAACAAAAATGTTGTGTATAAAATATGATTTGTATATAGTATCTTTAAACTGTAAAGAGGCTCATTCAACTCTGACCTGTTTGGCAATCAGAAGGCTTATTTTTTTTCTGCTGCTTTGTTATTCTTCATCTGCCATATCGCTTACCGGATCCAGATGCCAATCCCTGTCGAGATCCCGAATTGCAATTTTTTCATCTTCACTTAAGGTGAAATCAAAAATGTTCATGTTTTCTTCCAGGTGTTGAGTCTGTGAGGCTTTTGGGATTGGTACAATGCCTTCCTGAAGCAGCCATCTCAAAGTAACCTGGACAGGTGTTTTTCCATGGTTCTTACCAATCTCTCTTATAACAGCATCTTCCTTTATTCCGGCTTTAGCCAGGGGACTGTAAGCTATTGTAAGATAATTATTTATTTCAGCATGATC
>CAZWHH010000376.1:0-3053 GCA_964633615.1 uncultured Bacteroidales bacterium
ACTAGGTATTCTTTTCCTGATAAGCTTCGACCCAGTCAATATACATAGAAGCAGGTAAATAAGAATCATCAATATCTTTATCTAAACCCGAATTAAAAATCATGTACATAGGTTGATCAGGAATTTCGCTTTTTTGTTTCTTAACAGGTATCCCGTTGACTTTCCATATAATTTCCTCGGGATTCCATTCAAGTGTAAAAATGTAATAATCTTTTGATAAATTGATTCCTACTTTCTTACTGGAAATTTTTACATTTTTCTTGTCATTTATATCCCCACAGTAATATTTCATTTCCGGTTTATCTGACTTTTTACCGTTTATATAGAAGACATCTATTTCCGGAGATATTTTATCTGCTATCATCCAAAAAGAATGTTGAACAGGCGCGTTTGAATCTATTTTGACCTTGGCGCTGAAAACTCCGTATAATTGACGGAAAGACTGACCAGTATTAATCATTCCCGAGGTGTAGTGAAATTCTTTGGGATAAAAACCAAAAGATGGATGCCAGGCTTTGCCCTTCACATCTTCCTGCTTCGTCAAAATTCTTAGATTGCCATTTTCAAAAGAAATATTATCTCCATCCGTTATAAAATGCCTGTCATCGGTTTGTACATAGCTATCTTTCAACAATGTTTTTCCCCAATAATACCCTGTTATCCATTTTTCACGATCAAGTGACCCGTTGGAAAAATCATCATAAAACGATCGGTGCCAATTTCTGAAAAAATCAAATTTGGGAGAATCCACATTTTTATTATACCATTGAATGTTATCCGAATTTTTAAGTTTGTTATATTCCAGGTATTGCTGATATTCATCTGAAAGTTTAAACTTGTCTTTGGTTTTATAATACTCCTTTTCTTTTTTAAACTCATCGCTTTCAATGTAATCTTTCAAATCAAAATATTCCTTAAGAATATCTGAATCTTTGGTTTCATTATAGAGTTTAAATTTCGGGCTTTTTTCAAATGCAAGCACCTTTTTAATGTCATCAGATTTTTTCAATTGCTGATATTCCTGATGCTCTTTATATTCCTGGGTATTCTCAAATTTCATTTTCTCCAACTCATAAGGAATCTGCTTAAATTCATCAGAAGTTACATAGTCGCTCAATTCTTCAAAGTCTTTTATCTCTGGGGAATCTTTAAGTTGCTGATATTTTTTTAATACTTTTGATCTCTCAATTTTCCAGAATCTTTTCAGCTCCTGGTCATTCTTCAGACTTTGTAATTCTTCATATTTCTTATATTCTGGAGATTCTTTATAATCTAGTGATTCAGGTTGCTCCTTTTTCTTTTGTTTGTACTCCTTTTTTAACCTGCCAAAATCTGTATTTTTAATTTCTTCCTTTAAATTATTATAATGCTGTAATTTCTCAGATTCTTTAAATTGATTATAAAATGCCAGATCTTCTGAATTTTTAAAATCAAAAAACCACTGGTATTTTTTTCTTAATTGTTTAAAATTTTTGAGGGTTTCTTTGTATTCCTTTTCTTTCTTTTCTCTTTCTTCGTTGAGATTATTTTTAAATTCACTGAATTCATCAGACTCGAAGAAGTTTCCCAGGTCATAAAACCTTTTTAATTCGTGTGATTCCTGCATTCTGTTGTAATGTGCCAACTCATCGGATTCACTTATTTTCAAATAATTCCTGATTGCTTTATCCCGGGATAATTCGTTAAATCTCTTTTCTTTCTGGTAAGCCTCGGTATCTTCATATCGCTGCGCGTTGATTTCCTTTTTCCTTTGCTCAAATTCAGGAGATTCAATAAACTCTTTTAATTGTGAGTATCGTTGAAACTCTTCGGATTTTTCAAATTCCAGTAATTCGTTATATGCTCTCTCAAGAGCTTTTTGTTCTTCTTCATATTTAGCAGTATCGGGGAAACTACCCAATAGCGTGGCCAGACGAACTCGAAAATTTAACGGCGCATTATTCATGACATAAGACTTTACAGTAATTAACTAAACCATAAAAATATAAAATTTCGCTGCAATTAACAAAAGAAAAATACAGGATGAAAATATGTGATTCCAAATTAAGGGAGACTATAAGCCATAAAGAGATGATCATCATGATGGTTTTTAACGATTAAAAGATTGTTTGTTGCAATCATCTCAGTCTTCGAAACCCGAAATACATTTTCTACAGGATGTGATTTGTCTTCTAATTCAATAAAAATAATATAATTTCTAAATAAATTTTTTAAACTTGCTTAATTTTGAATCCAGATAATATGTTAGTAAATCATTAATAATAACGAAATAAATTTTATCTTATGATCAAACACGTTGTATGCTGGAAATTATATGAAAACCCACAAGGGAAAGACAAAGAATCTATTTCTTCGGCAATTAAGGCACAATTGTATAAACTCAAAGACGAAATTACGGAAATTCAATTCATGGAAGTAGGAGTTAATGCCCCGGAGGCCAGTATCGATAATTATGATGTAGTGCTTATTGCGGAGTTCAAAAACTTTAAAGACCTGGAAACATATCAAAAGCATCCGGCTCATGTAAGGTTTAAAGAGTTTATAAAACCATTGAGAAGCAATAAGATTGCTGTGGATTATATAAAATAAACATTTCTCTCATTTTTTAAACACGCATTTCATGAAAAGCATCAGCGTATTTTGCGGATCAAAAACAGGGAATAATCCAATTTTTCAGGAACAAGCCTATCAATTGGGGCAAACTCTTGCCAAAAAAGGAATAACCCTGATTTATGGTGGTGCCAGCGTGGGTTTGATGGGAAAGTTAGCTGACGGTGCCCTGGAACAGAATGGAGAGGTTGTTGGTGTTTTCCCGGAATTTTTAAAAAACAAAGAAATTCTGCACAAAAATCTAACACGCTTGATTATAGTTGATTCCATGCACGAAAGAAAAATTAAAATGCACAATCTTTCAGATGGTGTTATTGTGCTTCCAGGTGGATATGGTACCATGGATGAATTTTTCGAAATGATCACCTGGAGTCAGTTGCAGCTCCATCGCAAACCTATAGCCCTCCTGAATATTAACGGCTATTATAATTATTTAATCAAAC
>CAZWHH010000377.1:0-1510 GCA_964633615.1 uncultured Bacteroidales bacterium
ATCTGAACTAAATTTCTGATTCCGTTTATAACTTTTTCAAAATGTCCATTTACCCTATATTCAGCATAAGTTTCTGAATCTAATCCGTCCAGGGAAATAGTAATCCGGTCTAATCCGGAGGATACAATCTGGTCACATTTCTTTTTATCCAAAAAATGCCCGTTGGTGGATATATGAACATAAACCGCGTGCTGCTTCGCGTATGATATCATGAAAGGCAAATCCGGATGTAAAAAAGATTCACCCTGAAAATAAAGCATCAGCCAGATCAGGTAAGGTCCTGTTTCGTCCAGTACTTTCTCATACAAACCAATACTCATAAACCCTTCACTCCTTGTAAGAATTTTCATTCCTGCAGGACATTCCGGGCAATTTAAGTTACAAAGATTAGTTGGTTCAATTGACAGGCTGAACGGGAAATGCTTTACAAGAGGTTTCCTGCTCACCAGAGAAAACCAATAATTACAAAAAACTCTTATTACATTCCAAACGCGTTTTGTCGTAAGAATTTTTAAAAAGTTAAACCCGTCCGAAGCCAACTTTAATGAGTATTTAATATTTGCAGCAATTTTCCCAGTTTAGGAGTTAAAATAATTTCTGTGCGCCGGTTCTTTCTCCGTGCTTCTTCGCTGGTATTGGGCTGTAAAGGCAGGTATTTGCTTCTGCCTGCAGCAATAATCCGTTCTCCTTTAATATCCCCATTTTTCATTAAGATCCTAATTACAGCAGTAGCCCTTTTCACACTCAGATCCCAGTTGTCTTTGATGGCTTCATCGCTAATATAAGCCACATCATCGGTATGGCCTTCCACCATAATATTGATATCGGCGTTTTTCTCAAGCACCTTCGAAAGTTTTTTCAATGCCTTCACGCCGGATTGGTCAATCTGACTGCTGCCGGAAGGAAACAACAGCTTCTCATCCATGGAAACATATACTTTCCCATTTTTTATGTGGACATCAAGCCCTTGGTCTTTAAATCCATATAGTGCATTATTGACTTTTTCTTTTATCGCTTGGACTACACTGTCTTTCTGATGCAAAACTTTTTCCAGTTCAACCAGTCTTTTCTTTTTGTCTTCCAGCTCCGCTTTAAGCTGAGATAAATTTTGTTCTTTTGACCGCAGATTATCAGCCAATGATCTTAACCGATCTTCTTTTTGCTGAAGATTTTCCTGGGTCGCCTGAATTTCCCTTAGCAATTCCCTTGTTTCCTGGTCAGTACCTTCTAAAAGCTGATTCTGTGTGGATTTTAAACTCCGGTACTTGTTTTCAAGCGTTTCATTTTTGCTTTTATAAAAAGTAATCCTTTTTGCCCTCCGGACACTATCTTTTTCCAAACGGGCTATCTTATCCTCCAGCACACCCAATTTGGATTTTAGTTCTTTATTTTCAACCTTAATTGTTCTGTTTTCCTGTTCAAGGTTTTCCTTTACATTCAGGCATTCATCCTTCTTTTGTTGTACCTTTTGAAATTCTTTTTTAGGCACACAAGCTGATAATAAAATAAA
>CAZWHH010000377.1:1610-3035 GCA_964633615.1 uncultured Bacteroidales bacterium
TAATTTGAAGGATTAACAGAACAGACAAAATAATGATGTATATAACAAAGATAAAAAAACTGTTTATTGTTCCTAAATTAAACATTGAATTAAAATTATTCTTAATTTTGAATTATATTTAAATACTTAATACTGTATGGGGAATTCATATCCTTTGCTTGAAAAAATAAAAGATCCTTCAGATTTAAAAAGTTTCACAGAACTTGAGTTATTAAGTCTGAGCAAGGAACTGCGAAGTTTTATTATTGAACAGGCCAGCATGAATCCGGGTCACTTAGGAGCCAGCCTGGGGGTAGTTGAGCTGACAATAGCCATTCATCATATTTTTAACACCCCCTATGATCAAGTCATCTGGGACGTGGGGCACCAGGCCTACGGGCATAAAATACTCACCGGCAGAAAACACATATTCAATACAAACAGAAAGTATGGCGGAATCAGTGGATTTCCCAATCCCCGTGAAAGCAAATATGATGCTTTTGGCGTAGGGCATGCCTCTACTTCTATATCAGCAGCTCTGGGTTTGGCGAAAGCGGCTTATTTTAAAAAACAACATGATAAAAAAGTATTGGCAGTTATTGGGGATGGCGCTTTAACAGGGGGTATGGCTTTCGAGGGTTTAAACAATGCCGGAACAGAAAATTCTGATATCCTGGTAATCCTCAACGATAACAACATGGCCATAGACCCGAATGTGGGTGCCCTTAAAGAGTATCTTCTGGATATTACCACCTCAAAAACCTATAACCGTTTTAAGGATGAGGTTTGGAACCTTTTAGGAAAATTAAGTAAACTGGGACCAAACTATCAAAAACTGGGGCAGCAGATAGAAAATGCTGTTAAAACTTCTATTTTAAAACAAAGTAATCTTTTTGAGGCGCTAAACTTCAGATATTTTGGTCCAATAGATGGACATGATGTCGTATATCTTTCCAAAGTATTAAATGACCTTAAGGACATAAAAGGTCCCAAACTCCTTCATGTAATCACTAAAAAAGGAAAAGGTTTCAGGCAGGCCGAACTAAATCAAACAACATGGCACCGGGCTCCGGGAACATTTGATAAGGATACAGGCAAGCTGCATAAGATAACAACTAATGAAGAATCACAACCTCCGAAATACCAGGATGTTTTTGGTAAAACGCTCGTAGAACTGGCAAAGAAAAACAAAAAAATCGTGGGGATCACCCCTGCCATGCCTACCGGCTCTTCTCTAACATATATGATGGAAAAATTTCCGGAGAGAACTTTTGATGTGGGTATTGCTGAGCAACATGCTGTTACTTTTTCTGCAGGACTGGCTATTGAAGGAATGCAACCCTTTTGCAATATATACTCAACATTTATGCAGCGGGCTTACGACCAGGTGATTCACGACGTTGCCTTACAAAATTTAAATGTCACTTTTTGCCTTGACAGAGGTGG
>CAZWHH010000378.1:0-3034 GCA_964633615.1 uncultured Bacteroidales bacterium
ATGAAAACAATAGGCTTTATAGGAGGAATGAGTTGGGAATCCTCTTCCATTTATTACCGGATTGCAAACCAGGAAATCAACAATAGACTTGGAAAATCGCATTCTTCAAAGAACATTATGTTTTCACTCGATTTTCAGGAAATCGCTGAACTTCAACATGCAGGAGAGTGGGAAAAATTAACCATTATTATGAGAGATACAGCACTCAGGCTTGAAAAGGCCGGGGCAGATTTTGTCGTTATCTGCACCAATACTATGCACCTGATGGCTCCGGAACTGGAGGAAGCACTGAAAATTCCCTTATTGCACATTGCGGATGCTGTAGCAGAAGAGATTAAAAGCCGCAATATTTCTAAAGTAGGTTTGTTAGGCACTCGTTTTACTATGGAGAAAGGGTTTTATAAGGAAAGACTTTATAAAAATCATGATATTGAGGTAATCACGCCGGAAGAAGAAGACAGAAAGATTGTCCATGACATTATTTACAATGAGCTTGTTCTGGGTGAATTTCATTCCGGCAGCAGAAGGATGTACCAGGAAATTGTTACCCGTTTGCAGAAAAAAGGGGCTGAAGGGGTCATTTTGGGCTGTACGGAAATTCCACTGCTTCTTCAGCAGGAACATTCAGATATCCCTCTTTTTGATACGACACATATACATGCCAGGAAAGCGGTGGAGTGGTCATTGGACAAAGGATAATAATTTTACCGGCCACTAGCAGGTTCCATGTGCCAGGAGGCCGGCTTTTTTGCCTTTATGGTATAGTTCGTTGTACTTTTGACAAGCTTCAGGAGTTTTTAAAAGGATTAAATCTTTAATACCACTCTTATTAACAGTTTTTTTTACTTTATCCGGGCATTCAATTAATCCGTCAACACCAATTCCAATAATCAGGGTATCAATGTTTTGATCAAGCATTTTTTCTACCATTTCAGGTTTTAGCTTATGGCCTTTCCTTGATTTCCATTTTTTTACTTTGTCTCCTATCAAGCGGATGTCTTTCCCTTTTCCTTCTTTTCCCGCAGCTGTTTTTCCATGGGTTTCCCCGTTGATGATAAATTTACCCCAGGAGAAATGTTCGATCGGACCATTCGGATCAGTAAACATGATAATAAATTTATTGGTTTATCAGTGTATCCGGTTTTATAACGAATGCCAGAACTTGTAATTTTGTAAAATGTAATGAAAATCTTCCAGCCCTTTATTGATTGACTTGCCCGGAAAACAGCGTGCCGGGACAGGGTGTTGGATTGGCAAGAAATATTTTGACCGGGCAAATAAGTAATCAGGGGTTTTATTCATTTAATTTTTCATAGATACTTAATTATTTTTTCTGGAATAATTTTGATTATACATTTTTTATACTTTATTTTGGGCCCGAATTCATACCTCTTTTGAATAGAGTGTTGGATTTATAAAGAAGAGGGGAGAGATTAGGCTCTGCGAACCTCTAGCAACCAATCAGAATGATCAGGTGCTAAAACCTAACCCGAATGGGAATTATAAATCAAAACATGAAATCATGAAAACACAAAACCCTTACCGCTACTTAATCCCTTACAGTTTTAATTGTTTTTATTGCATCTTTTTTAGAAGTTTTATTATGCCGATGATGCCTATGGGCATGCGCTGGTAAATAATTATTGCCTTTTATCTGCTGCCCGTTGGGAAACGTGTATCTGATGATCACATTACTTTATTGTTATGTCTAATCTTATAAATAAAAATTCTATGGAAAAATATCGTGTAATTAAATTTGGAGGGTCTGGTTTAAGTTCTGCTTCAGACCTACAACAGATTACCAGGGTACTGAAATTTTATCAGCCGCCCGTAATTATTGTGCTCTCCGCATTTAATGGAGTAACAGACCAACTTGAGAAAGTATTGAGCCATTCTACAAATATTTACAGGGAAGGAATAAAATTGATTAAACATTTACGGGAAATGAAGTCCAATATCATTGATTCTGTATTTCAAGAGTCAAAGGTTAAAAATGAAGTGAAGAACGCATTGGAAAACAGGTTAGAAAAATTAGATAAGAGTCTGTTGGCTTCTCAGTGTATAGGAGAAGTACCGGATTTTTTAAGAGATGATATTTTAAGTTACGGAGAACGTTTATCCAGCCTGATTGTTTCGGGATATTTAAAAGAGCAGGGATTGAAAGTCAACGAATTGTTGCCGGAAGATATTCCTTTGTTGACTGATGGGGTTTATGGCAATGCAACCGTGGATTATGAGTTATGTTCACTTTCTGTAAATGATAAACTGGAGGGACAATCTTTTGTAATTCCTGGTTTTTATGGAGTATCTAAAAAGGGTAAGAAGACGCTGCTGGGCAGAGGGGGAAGTGACTATTCTGCTGCTTCGGTTGCAAAATGTGTCAATGCGGCATCTCTTGATGTTTGGAAGGATGTAAATGGATTTTTAAGCGCTGATCCACGGCTTATAGATAATGTCCGGGATATAAAGCACCTGTCTTATGATGAGGCGAGTGAGATTGCTTATTTTGGTTCGGAAATATTACATCCCCGCACAGTTGAGCCTTTGAGAGCTACAAAGATTCCTGTAAGAGTCTATAATATCAGGGATTATAACTGTTGGCCGGAACCTCAAACACTGATAAACCAGGAAAAAAAGATATCTGCTGAAATAATAAAGAGCATCTCTTATAGCGATAGTTTGGCTCTTATAACACTTTCAGGAGCAGGAGTTGGAATAAAAGGCGGCGTACTGGCACAAATAACCAGGATATTGGATCAATATGGGATCAATATTAAATCTGTTTTAACTTCCCAGATTGCTATTAACCTATTGATTGATCACGAGGTTATTAAAAAGGCGGTTGAATTATTGAAAGATGCGGATATAAAGTCAGTGGAAAATATTTCGGTGTCGGAAGATATTTCTGTTATTGCTGCTGTAGGAGAGGGGTTGATCCATTTTGACGGATTGGCCTCCGGAATATTCACCGCTGTGGCGCGAAAAAAGATTAATGTAGAGATGATTTGTTTCGGCGCCAGCTCTGTAGCCGTAT
>CAZWHH010000379.1:0-3026 GCA_964633615.1 uncultured Bacteroidales bacterium
TCAACTCTTAAATATGAAAATCAAAAGTGGGTGACCCAATGCACAAAACAGGAAAAGAGCCTGTATTAAAAATGCAGGCTCTTTAATTCTATTCCTGAAATTTTATAATCAGTTGGTTGATCCCTTCTTCTTAAAAATCAGTTCTTTAAATTGATCTTTTTTCCAGGATAATACTAATTCCCTGAATTGATCGTATTCTGAAGAACCTATGATTTGAGAATTAATTTTCAGTACCCGCAGAATATTTATCTTGTCTTTTTCCTTCTGAATTGAAATCTCCACGCGGCCAATGTCATTTTTCTTTGAAATGTCAACATCTTTTGTTACACATTGATAACTTTCCGGTATATTAAAAGAATAATCATACTTTATTAAAACCGGGTACTTCACATCATAAGGATTTTCCCTGTCTGCAATCAAATGCCTGGAAATTTGACTGTGGAAACGGGTATTCACTTCCGGGATATCATAAAAGAAATAGTTCGCTTTCCACTCCTTGGCAGAGGATTTTGACACTTCGTATTTTATTTCAGATTTTACCGGACTGCAGGATTCCAGAGAATATTCCTTGACCGCATTACCCGAAAATGCAGGGGAAAGTAAATTTTTACCATGGTTTTTATTCTCTTTGAGTTTGAAATAAGGATTCTCACAATAACTTGTTATGTAATCAATATTTCCCTCAAGTTTATTACCTGACAACTCAAAATCTCCTGTAATGGAAACCTCGCTTTTCATCTTTTCCCCCTGGACAAAACTAATTTCATCAGCATTTTTTTCAAGGACAATGTTTTTTTCTCCTGCATAACTATAGTAAGGGTTTGCTCTATTCTTTTCAATGGCTGACAGAAAAACCGGTTCTTCGTTTTCTTTGATCATCACGAAAAATTTCTGGATCATCATGGGATTCCCCACTTCTTTATTGAATAATTGATTGGGGACGATACCCACTATTTTTGTTTCGAAGCCAGCTTTTCTGAGCAATGTACTCAACAGATTCGTTTTTTCAAGATATGTACCCCCATTATCTTCCAGTACTTTCTCATTATTCCGGATTTTTAATCCTCTGTATTGGGGAGGAATATGAAAATAATTGATATGATCAGCCACCATTTCCTGAATGGTAAAAATACTGTCATATTTTGTTTTTTTGTTTTTCAGATTTTCCGATAAACTGTTGATAATTCCTTCTGGTATATTATGATCCATTTGTTTCGTAACAAATGAACAGGCTTCATCTAAACTGACTGTACTGAACACTAACCTTGGAAGATGGGTCTCGTACTCCGGCTGGTGCCTTTCGTGATCAAGGGCTGGAAGGTTTTTTAATGTCCACTCATATTCCTTATATTTCCCTCTTGTTGATATATTTAGTTTTTCCCCGGCATTTATCAATTGATACTTAAGCTCCTTGTCTTTGGGTATTCTTACTTTTATTACCATTTCTTTGACAGGAGAGGACTGTTCCAAAATTTCATCGCCTGTTAAGAAAGGCATGAAGTCTTTATTGCTGCTAATTTGATATTTCAGGTTAATGGTTGAATTTTTTTCCAAACCTGTATGGGTAACTACCATTTCTCTCAGGTGACTGAAAGAAGGTGCGCCGGATGCAAAGCGGGGTAAAAGTTCATTATAAGCATTATCCGGGGAAGGAATTTTTTTCCCTTCCTTTGTTTCTGTTACCGAGATAATGGTATCAATGGTTTGATATTCCGGATTGTATTTAATAAAAGTTTCCCCATATAAACGATTAAAAGACAAGTAGCTGTTCAAATCCAGCTCATGTTCATATTGATAGGTCGTTGAGCCGTCCTCATTAAGGGTATAGGTCTTGGTAATTTTCTTATATAGTGCATCGGCATTCTTTTGTTCTTCCGTGAGCTTATCACATGAATACAAGCCGATTATAATCGTGATTAGAGTGAATATAATAATTGATTTTTTCATCATGAATTATTTTTAGTTTGTTGTTTTCAGTATTATTTTTTAAGGATAATATTTTCTTTAGCCAGTTTTTTTTGTGCAGCAACCACACTCCTGAAATTCTCCCATTCATTTCGTGGATATTTTCTTTTTTTCAGCACAATTTTTTCATTGAGTATTAACTGGTTGTCTTTGACCTCATATCCTCCGCTGAAAGAGGCAGCAGAACCTTCAATTTGGTCGGCTTCAGGAATATAAACTGCTTCTTTAAAATCCGGGAGGCTGATTGTTTCTTTTAGCTCTACCAGTCTGCTGCATCGATCTCTGAAATCATATTTACGTTCTTTACGATCCGGATTGAAATAAAGATGGGTATTTACAGATTTGAAGAGTTCTCTGGCAACCACTGGTTTGAATATTATTTCATTCTCTGTTACCGTTGCAAAATTCGGGATTCGGTATTTTACCTGTATTTTCATATTTTCTTCCTGGTAGTTATGTGGATCACTGTAATTCATTTCAATGATTTCCAGATCGGGAGCAATCTCTCTGAGTGTCATTTCCATATTTCTGTCCCATTCTGATTTGTAGCTACCGGTAAACATGCTTCTTATAGCTGCATCAGACTGTCCTTCAGCTTCAATTGTTAATTCTCCTTCAAGTGTTCCGTCTTCTGAAATACTGGACTGACCATTCATTCTAAAGAAATGATTCTCGGGAGGAGAAATGGGGGTTTCTTTCAGATCTGCACCTTCGGGAACACCCATCAGATAATCCTGCTGTTGTTCAAGACTTGACCATAGTTCCCTGGTAAAAGGAACCCAGGTGGGATCCAGTAACTTATACTGACCGTTTGAAAGTTTTACAAGGGTTATACTATGGTTAAACTGATCAGCCGGAATATCTTCAATGTTAGATCGGGCCATTGTCATTGCTGCATAAGATTCAAAACCTGCGGCACGCAGCATGGTGATCAGCATTCCCGCTTTGTCTTTGCATACTCCACAGCGGTCTTTAAAAGTCATCGAGCCTTTATGGAGTGTGTATCCTTCGCCTTCTCCCATGGATAAGCCTGAATATCTGATATTGTCAGCAACCCAGTG
>CAZWHH010000380.1:0-3016 GCA_964633615.1 uncultured Bacteroidales bacterium
CAGTATAATTGCGGTGAGACAGGATTATTCCTTTCGGATCAGCTGTAGTGCCTGATGTGTAACTAATATTGGCATAATCTTCCGGCTGTATGGAGTTATATGTATTTCTAAACTCCTCATTGTTTGTTTTTAGGTAGTTATGACCCAGACTATATATTTCCTCCTTGGGTATTTCATTTTTTCCATAGGAATCTTTGGGATCCAGGAAAATGATTTTTTCAAGATCAGGAAGGTCGTTTTTTATTTTTTCTATTTTCCATGATTGATTTCCTGAGACGATCATGTATTTAGTTTCAGAATGAGTTAGTCTGAACTTTAACTCTGAGGATGCATCGAGCTTTACGGATAACGGTACATTAATAGCTCCTGTATATAGAATTCCCAATTCACTGATTATCCAATCATTTCGTCCCTCTGAAAGCAAGGCGATGCGATCTCCTTTTTTGACACCAAGTCCTAATAACCCGGCCGCGAATTGACGTACCAGTTTTCTCGTATTTTCATAAGTTGTATGTTGGTATTCGCCTTCATTCTTTTCCCATAGAAAAGGATTTGCAGAGTACTGTTCTGCTTTCTCTTCGAATAAATCAATTATTGTTTGCATATCATCTGGTTTTAGAATATCCAAATATAAAAAAATATTCAAATATTCATTAACTTATTCTTTGTTTATTAAAAATTTGATATATAGCGTTTTATATAATTTGTGTTTTATTATTTATAAGTTCCAATCCTTATTTGTTGTTTGAGAATGAGTTATTTTTAATTATATTTGTTTTGGCTAACTAAAAATATTAAAACAATGAAACATTTTCTATTGGCATCTTTTATATTGCTTTTTTTGGGATTAACATCCTGCGATTTTTTTAGGGATAAAAAACTGTTTTCTAATGGAGAAGACACGTTACTGGTTTATGAAAAAAAGCAAGACAGCTTGCGTTTTGTTGATTCGATCCGCACTTTAAAGAAGGAGATGAAACAAATCAAAGAAGCTCATCAGAAAATGCTTGATTCAATTAAGAAATCTGAGCAAAAAGCCCCATCCGGAAATAAATATCATATTATTGTAGGAAGTTTCATGGAGGACGAGTATTTAAACTCTTATAATCGTTATGTGAGAGAAAAGGGTTTTAATACAAAAATCATAAAAAATCGATATGGCTTTAAAATGATCTCTGTTCAGTCTACCAATTCATGGAGAGAAGCTGTTGACATTGTCCAGGATATGAGATCGACTTTTGAAGAAACTTCATGGGTATATATACAGAGTTAGAGATGATTTTTCAAATAATAAAAGGAGAATGTCTTTTTCAAAAGAGGCATTCTTTTTTTTTGGGGGAAAAATGATATTTCATGTTTTTTTAAGCATTAAAAATATATTTGTATCCACCGAGATTTATTTTACTTTTGACCTTTCAAAAATGTATTGTAACGAAATAAATAAAGTATAACCAAATAAATTATAAGAGATATGACTAAAACAACACTTAAAGATATTCCATTTATGCGTTGGGCGGTACTGATACTTTCAAGTGCCGTTATGTTTTTTAATTATTATTTTTATGATGCTTTATCTCCCTTGAAAGATTTAATGCAGGAAAACTTAGGTTTTTCCTCATCAGATTATGGAACTTTTATGTCGGCCTATAGTGTTCCGAATGTCTTTCTTTTAATGGCAGTAGTTGGTGGAATTATTCTTGATAAACTGGGAATACGAATTACAGGTACCACCTTTATTGCTTTAATGGCTATTGGTTCCGGGATCACTGCTTACGGGGCATCAGATGTATATCTTAATGGAGGTTTTGCCTATGAATTTATGTCTTCTTTCTGGACTAATATTTCTCCCTCCCTTAAAATGATGTATTTGGGATTTTTTGTTTTCGGTCTGGGGGCTGAAACGAGTATTGTAGTTTTATCCAAAGTGATTGTTAAATGGTTTAAAGGCAAAGAGATAGCTTTAGCCCTGGGTTTAAATCTGGCCATTGGAAGATTGGGAACTGCGCTTGCTTTAAATCTTTCACCACAACTTGCAGAAGTACAATGGACCAATGCCATTTGGTTTGGAGTGATGCTGCTTTGGGTTGGCTTACTTATATTTATTATTTACATGCTTCTCGATATTAAAATTGACAGGCAAATCCGTGAAACCATTCCACATGACCCGGAAGACGAATTTAAATGGAAAGATCTTAAATTCCTGGTAACCAACCGAACGTTTATTTATATCACTTTACTTTGTGTTACATTCTATTCCGCGGTATTTCCTTTTGTTAAATATGCACCCGACCTGCTGATGAATAAATATGATCTTGGGCGCCAGATTAGCTCGAATATTTCATCCATTTTAATGTATGGGACCATTGCCCTTACACCTCTTTTTGGATGGATTGCTGATTATAAAGGTAAGAGTGCTACACTGATGTATCTTGGTTCTGCCTTGTTGATAATAGCTCATTTGATGTTTGCCAAGACAATGATTACACCCTACATCCCTATTTTTATACTGGGTGTAGCTTTTTCACTTGTACCAGCCGCTATGTGGCCTGCTGTTACAAAAATTGTTGGTGAAAATAAAATTGGTACGGCTTACGGAGCTATGTTCTCAGTTCAGAATCTCGGACTATGGGCCTTACCAATACTCATTGGAGTGGTACTTGACGCTTCCAACCCAAATTATGAGAAAGAAATTAATAATGCACAGTTTGCTTCATTACAGGATAAAAAAGTTTATGAAGACGTATACAGAATTAAAGAAGATGATGTTGTGAAGAATGAAAGCTTTAAGGTGAAGTATATCATTCATGCGGATAGTTGTAAGGGAGATATCATGTGGAAATCCTACAACAGGGTAAAATCTGATGATAAGGGTAAATATAGCTTTAATGTTTCAGATTATGAGATTCTTGCTATTGCCGAATATGATCTGATCGATATTAAAAATCATGATCTGGGAATCAGGCTTGAGAAAATTGAGTCAGGACTGTTTAAAGATGCAGATACTACGACAATCCTG
>CAZWHH010000381.1:0-3015 GCA_964633615.1 uncultured Bacteroidales bacterium
TCCTCTTTTTCCTGGTCAGGGGGAGTTGAAGATATAACGCCATTTTCATCTACATAAGCAATCATATCATCCATACTGGTTTTTTTGTCTTTGTTTTTCCTGGCTTCTCGTTTTTCTGCTTTTACTTTTTTCTTTTTTTCTTTTTTCTTTCTAACTTCCTTTTTGTTATAAGTTTCTCCAGATCTGCCCATAAATTATCCTTTCCTTTTTTTAATTAATTATTTTATTGTTCTAAAAAATCATTTCTTCCTTTCAGAAGTTTCTTCAACTTGAGTAAAGCCGCTCGTCTTATTTGCCGGATCCTTTCAGAAGACATGTCAAATTTCGCCGCTATATAATGCAAGGAGTGAGTGGGGGTATTCCCCAAACCAAAAGACATAGTTAATATGGATGCCTCCCGCTGCGAAAGCTTACTTAAAGCTCTTTGCATGTTGATCACCAATGATTCCTGCATAAGACTTTCATCCGGTGAGGCAATATTCCCTGTTTGTATCACATCATACAAACTAGAATCTTCAGAATTATCATTTGTAAGCGGTTTATCAAAAGAAACTTGCTTTTTTTTCATTTGATTGGCCACCTCAACTTTTTCATCGGTCAGTTTCAGATAGCCGGCAATTTCTTCATCTGTTGGTTCTCTTTCAAATTCCTGTTCTAAATACGGAATAGCTCTTACGATCTTAGTAATTGAAGAAACCCTGTTCAGGGGTAACCGAACCACTCTTGTTTGTTCAGAAATAGCCTGTGTTATAGACTGCCGGATCCACCATACCGCGTAAGATATAAATTTAAATCCTTTCTTTTCATCAAATCTTTTAGCCGCTTTAACCAGTCCGAGATTCCCTTCATTAATTAAATCTGAAAAGGACAAACCCCTGTTCTGATATTGTTTGGCCACGGAGACCACAAAGCGAAGGTTGGCAGCCACTAATTTGTTTAGGGCTAACTCATCTCCTTTTCTAATACGAACCGACAGTTCGACCTCTTCTTCGGCAGTAACCATGGGGAACTTACTAATATCCTGAAAATACCGGTTAATGGTTTCCTCATTCCGGTGGGTTATTTGTTTTGTTATTTTTAACTGCCGCATATTATTTTAATACTTGTCCCTTTTATTTAGCCGGACAGGCTTTGTTTTATTTTACTGTATTCCTGTAAAATAGAGGAATCAGTGATAAATGAATCTTTTATTTTTTCTTTTTTGCTCTAAGATACTCTTTTTTCAAATCCGCAAAAATTTTACGAACGGTTGATATTTTTTTCACTCTCCCGGCATTCGTTCCTGTAAAGACAAACCCGTCAGAAAGGTTCCCTTTATAAGCAGACAATAATGCTTCTGCAATGCAATAGGAAGTAGTTTTTGGGTCACAAGATTTAATGCAATGGTGTTGACAAAACGCAGGCCTTCTTTTTCCTTCAAATGCCTCACTAAGAAACTTGTTGTAAAGAGTTCTTCCGGGCATGCCTACCGGACTTTTAATAATCCTGATATCTTCTTCTTTTGCTGAAACGAATGCTTCTTTGAATTCACCGGAAGCATCACATTCCTTTGTGGCAACAAACCGGGTACCCAATTGAACAGCTGAAGCTCCCTGTTCCATAAACTGATACATATCCGCTCCTGAAAAAATTCCGCCTGCCGCTATGACAGGTATGCTTTTATCATATTTCACTTTAATCTCCCCGGTAACCTCAAGCACGTCGTCCAATAAATTTTCAAGACGGTTGGCTTCTGTTTCCAGCGCATCCGGCTTAAAACCAAGATGCCCTCCTGCTTTCGGACCTTCTACTACAATGGCATCGGGTAAATAATTAAAATTTTGCTTCCATTTATTACAAATTAGATTTGCAGCACGACCTGAAGATACAATGGGTACCAATTTAGTTGTAGCACCTTCGGTCAAATATTTTGGCAGGTCCAGTGGTAACCCGGCACCTGAAAAAATGATGTCGATTTTTTCTTCAATTGAAGTACGCACCATATCAGCAAAATTTGTTATTACCGACATGATATTCACACCTAAAATTCCATTCGTTTGGGCTCGTGCTTTTCTTATTTCATTGCGTATTCCTTCAATGTTGCTCCTTTTATAACCAATGTTTGTTTTTTTATCGATAAGTCCTATTCCTACTGATGAAATAACTCCGATGCCTCCCATATTTGCCACAGCGGAGGCTAGTCCTGACAATGAAATCCCGATACCCATTCCACCCTGAATGAGTGGAAAAGGTATAGTAAGATCTCCAATATTAAATGATTTTAAATTGATAATACGAGTCTAGTTTATAAGTTTCACGTTAACAGCCTTCAGGCCTCTTTCACCTTGTTCTGTCTCGAATTCAACTTCCTGGTCCGGCTGAAGTTCGTCATAAGAATTTTCTAATCCTGTTCGGTGTACAAATATATCGTCACCATTTTCTTGTTCTATAAAACCAAATCCCTTGGTTTCATTGTACCATTTTACTTTTCCTGTTGTCATAATAAATAGTTAATTATCTGTTAAAATTGTTTTTTTTAGGTCTTGCTTCATTGACTACCATTGTGCGGTCTTCATATTCGGCACCATCAAGCTCTTCGATGGCTTTCTTTGCTTCGTCTTGATTTTCCATTGTTACGAAGCCAAAGCCTTTGCTTTTGCCTGTAAATTTGTCGATAATGATCTTAGAAGAATCTACTGATCCGTAGTCTTGAAAAATTTCTTCAAGATCACTTTCATTTACCTTAAAATTAAGGTTTCCTACATAAATGTTCATTGTTTGATAATTTTTAATGTTTAGTAATAAACAACTTTTTTGCCTCTCTTTTCGTAAATTTTACTTATCCGGTGTTTCATTGCTGAAAGGAAGAACAAGTTCCATCAACCAATCCAACAAACATAAAAGCTGTTGTTAAAATATAAACCGGATTTAAAAAAGAGTGCAGATATGAACTAAAACTGAAAAGGAGGGATTAATAAATAAAAGCGCCAATTCTTAAATCGCAATTCTGATGCAAAGATACAACATTATATTTGG
>CAZWHH010000382.1:0-3006 GCA_964633615.1 uncultured Bacteroidales bacterium
AGCAGCCCGGAAAGCGTTCTTTTGCTAAAATTATTCAAAAATTATTCTTTTTTATTGTTCGAGCTGTCTTTATTGCTCCCTTTTTGCTTTGATCCTTTATTTTTTTCTTTTGTGTTTTTGTCCGTACTCTTATCCTGTTTTTTTGTTTTTCCCTGAGAACTTTTTCCCTCAGCATCAGGTGCTTCCTTTTTTTTCTCCTTTTTTTCTTCTTCGCCTTTCTCCTCCTGCTCTTTCTTCTTTTGTTTTTTCGAACTTTCGTCGTGAATCTTTTTAATCTTCTTACTCTCCTCTATAATTCGCTGTTTTTCATCATCGAATTCCCTTTTACCAAGTATTTTCTCCAGATCTTCAGTAAATACGATTTCTTTTTCCAGGAGTAATTCCGCCAGTTGTTCCAGTTTTTCTTTGTGATCACTTAAAAGGCTATACGCCCTTTTATAGGCTGCAGTAATAAATTCCTGCACTTCCTTATCAATCAGTTCGGCTGTTTTTTCACTGTAAGGTTTTGTAAATGTAAAATCGCTTTGTCCTGAAGAGTCATAATAACTCATATTGCCAAGCTGCTCACTCATTCCAAAATAAGCCACCATAGCATAAGCTTGCTTGGTTACTTTTTCCAGGTCATTCAATGCACCGGTAGATATTTTGTCAAACATCAATTCTTCGGCTGCACGACCGCCCAGTGCTGCACTCATTTCATCGAGCAGTTGTTCGGTTGTTGTCAGGTTTCTCTCCTCGGGCAAGTACCATGCTGATCCTAGCGCTTTACCCCGTGGAACAATAGTAACTTTAACCAATGGGCTGGCATGCTCAAGAAGCCAGCTTACAATAGCATGACCTGATTCGTGGAAAGATATGGCTCGTTTTTCAGATTGGGTAATCAATTTAGTCTTTCGTTCCAGTCCGGCTACAATTCTGTCAATTGCATCCATAAAATCATCTTTGTCCACAATCTTCTTATCTTTTCTTGCGGCAATGAGAGCTGCTTCATTACATACGTTGGCAATATCAGCTCCGCTGAAACCGGGTGTTTGTTTAGAAAGGAACTCTACATCAAGATTTTTATCTATCTTGATGGGTTTCAAGTGGACTTTAAAGATATCAGTTCTCTCATTCAGATCAGGCATGTCAACATGGATCTGCCTGTCAAATCGTCCGGCCCGCAATAAGGCTTTATCAAGCATATCTGCCCTGTTGGTGGCGGCAATAATAATAATCCCTATGTTATTGCTGAATCCATCCATTTCTGAAAGCAACTGATTGAGCGTGTTTTCTCTTTCATCGTTTGATCCCATACTGGGATTTTTCCCTCTTGCCCGTCCAATGGCATCAATCTCATCGATAAATATGATACAGGGTGCTTTCTCTTTTGCTTGTTTAAAAAGGTCTCTTACCCTGGAAGCGCCCACGCCTACAAACATCTCTACAAAATCGGATCCCGAGATAGAAAAGAACGGCACATTGGCCTCACCTGCCACTGCTTTTGCAAGTAAAGTTTTTCCGGTACCCGGGGCGCCAACTAATAAAGCTCCTTTGGGAATTTTCCCTCCCAGTTCAGTATACTTTTTAGGATTTTTTAAAAATTCTACCACTTCTTTTACTTCAACCTTGGCTTCTTCCAAACCTGCCACATCATTAAAGTCTACCTTTACATTGGCCTCTTTGTCAAAAAGAACGGCTTTTGATTTTCCCACATTGAAGATACCTCCGGCACCTCCAGCACCTCCGCCTCCTCGGGCCATTCGTCTGAAAATAAAAATCCAGATAGCCACAATGATAAAAATTGGCAGCAACCAGGTTAATAATTCACCCAGAACATCCCTCCTGGTTTCGTAACGCACATCAATATAATCTGAATCGGGCATATTGTCCTGTACCTCACGAAGCCGCTTTTCAAAGATCTCCAGCGAACCAATGGTGAAGTAATAATGAGGGCCCTGCCTGGGTGTTGAAAACATGCCGTCATCAAAAAGGTCACTATATTGGGGATCGTTAATCTTATCGGGCTTTATATAAACTTCGGCCTTTTCCTTGTTTATAACTACAATTTTCTCAACATCATTATTTTTTAACATGTTGTTTTTGAAATCCTGCCAGGTAATCTCTTTCGGACCTGTCCCAAAATTCATAAAATTCAAAGCAATAAAGAAAACAAAGATTAATCCATAAACCCAATACATGTTAAATTTGGGTTTAGGTTTCTTGTCGCTGCTTTTATTATTTGAATTATTTTGATCTCCTTGATTAGACTTTTTTGAATTCATCTTATTTTCTACCATGCTATATATTCCTCCTAAATAATTTTTATCACTTGCTGCTAAATTCTACTATTTGAGCATCTGCCCATAAATCTTCTAAATTATAAAATCTCCTGTATTCCTCCTGAAATACATGTATCACAATACTTCCGTAATCTAAAAGTATCCATGTTTTATTTTCCAGTCCTTCTTTACTGAAAGGCAATTCATTCAATTTTTCTTTTGCTTCTCTGTAAATTTTATCGGTAATGGCATCAATATGAGTATTTGACGTTCCGTGACAAATAACAAAATAATCACATACTGAATTTTCTATCTTCTGCAGATCCAATAGTTTTAGCTCTTTTCCATTTTTATCTTTAATTGCTTCAATAATACAATTTAGTAATTCATCAGTTGAAACTTCATCCTGCTTTTTCAATTCCATTCAATTTTTTTTGCAAAGTTAATCAATTTTGTAATTCTTTTACCAAAAGTATTTTCTGAATCGTATAGTTATCAAAAACTATACCTTTAATTTAATCATGAAATTTCGTCTGATGGTTAATCATCCAAAAATAATTTTTTTAAATTTTATGGTTATCGGTTTTTGTACTCAAAAATAGCTGTTGATTTGCTTTATATTCCTCTTGTAAAAATCATAAAAACATTTTAATACACGTTACCTCCTTAAATTTGAATAAATTTGGGGTAATAATTTTTTATTATGTATCGATCCTGTATAGGTCAAAAAATAATTAATTTGCTT
>CAZWHH010000383.1:0-2982 GCA_964633615.1 uncultured Bacteroidales bacterium
TGGATATGGATGATGATGCTTTTAAAGGGATTGAAGCGATTATCTATTCTATGACCCCTGAAGAGAGACAAAATCCAAAATTATTAAATGGAAGCCGCCGTAAAAGAATTGCACAGGGAAGTGGCAGCGATATTCAGGAAGTGAATCGGTTAATAAAACAGTTTACCGAAACACGCAAGATGATGAAGAAGATGAAGGATGGTGGAGGAAAAGGAATGAAAGAGATGATGAAAAACATGCAAACCATGGGTGGTAAAATGTAAATATATTTTTCTAACTTAAAATACTATGGAATTAATTGACGGTAAGAAGCTTTCAGCAGGTATAAAAGAGGAGATTGCCAGTGAAGTGGAGCAGCTCAAAAAAGAGGGGGGTAAAACACCTCATCTTGCTGCTATACTTGTTGGACATGATGGAGCCAGCGAAACTTATGTCTCACATAAGGAAAAAGCCTGTCAGAAAGTGGGCTTTAAATCCACAGTTTTGCGATTCGAAGAGGATATCACAGAAGCTGATCTCCTGAAGAAAGTGAATGAATTGAATAATAATGAGGATATTGATGGTTTTATAGTGCAACTTCCATTGCCGGATCATATAAATGAGCAAAAGGTTATTGAGGCCATCGAACCCAAAAAAGATGTGGATGGATTTCATCCAATTAACATGGGACGAATGGTAATTGGCTTACCAGCATACCTTTCCGCTACACCAGCCGGAATACTGGAATTTTTCAAAAGGTATGAAATTGAAACCGAAGGTAAAAGTTGTGTTGTGCTCGGAAGAAGCAACATTGTTGGAAAACCGGTTGCCAACCTTATGCTTCAGAAAGCAGTGCCGGGTAATGCCACAGTAACCGTTTGTCATTCAAGAACAAAGAATTTAAAAGAAGTTGTTTCCCAGGCTGATATTGTGATTGTTGCTATGGGTAAACAGGAATTTGTAACAGCCGATATGATTAAAGAGGGAGCTGTAGTGATTGATGTGGGGATACACCGCGTAAAATCGGATAAAACCAAGTCCGGATGGAAACTTAAAGGCGATGTGTTGTTTGATGAGGTAAAGGAAAAAGCAAGCTACATCACACCTGTGCCGGGTGGAGTAGGTCCGATGACAATCGTTTCCCTGTTAAAAAATACGCTGGCTGCTTCAAGAAATGAGATTTATAAATAGGCGTTATTTTATTATAAATCAATATAAAAGTCCGGGTAATGCCCGGATTTTTTGTTATTACCGGCTAGGTAAGTGAAAGGTTTTGTTTATATGACACATATCTGAATTAGATTAATTAAGCAGAATCAAGAATATGTCTCATTTGTTAGCTTTTTTATTGTTTATGGTTCGCGGGTTTTCAAAAAGTAAATAAGTAATAAACCCGCAATTGCAAGAAAAGTGATCCCGGCCAGTGTTAGCGCACTGGAAAGCGAAAATATATCGGTATACCAACCCAGAAAGGGACCAACCCCTGCAAAGACAATACGGATCATGAAATTTCTGACCGACAAAACAGTCGCGCGAATATTGGACTCGGTGAGTTTGTTAATATAATCCTTTAAAATAGGAGTGGCGAAACCTCTTACCAGGTAAAAGGCAAACAGGATGACGATACCCCAGAGCGCATGAATCTGACCCAGCACGATATATAATCCGGGGATTAATATAGTAATGAGCAGGAGTGACTTGACCTGTCCCAGCTTGTATTCCATTTTATGGGCATAATATGAAGTAATTCCCACTGAAAGATTCAGCAAAGCCCAGAATAGTCCGAACATGGCAAGCGGCAGTTCTACCATCTTAAAATAAGGCTGTACAAACCATGCCATGGTGAGTGTCGTTGTGCCGATAATGGCTGAATAAAAGATGGTCCATTTTAAATGTTTCGATTTGAATAGAGAATATTTTACAATTCCCAGAATATCAATAAATCGCATTCTGGATATTTTTTGATATCTCACAGGCTCTATAAGTAGTATTGCGGCGGGAATTCCAATAAAGGCCACTGCAGTCTGCCCGTAAAAAGGTGTTCGTAAACTGATCTCCGCCAGCAGGCCTCCCAGAATCCCGGCAATGGCCTCTGCAAAATTACCTATGGACACCATGCGTCCTTCATATTTAAGATATTTCTTCTGATTGCCCAGGGCTTTTAGGGTATCGTATAACAGGGCTGAATCGGCGCCTGAGATTAGGCTTTGCCCCAGACCTAAGACTAATTCCGCCACTAAAAAACTCCAGAAAGTAAAAGAGAAATCATAAACTATAAAACCCATGAAGCCAAGAATAGTCCCAATGATTAAGGTTTTTTTTCTTCCAAGTACATCGGCAAGATATCCGGAAGGGATTTCAAAAATGACAATTGCTACCGAATAAACCGCTTTCAGGGTGAAGATATCCTGCATTTCCAACCCGTTGTCCTGATAAAACAACACAATAATGGGCATGAACAACATAAACCATTTGGCAATTTTAATCAGGTAGAGCTTAGTAATGTTAGATTTGAGCGATTGTACCATCCACATATGTTTGGCATGCAAAAGTACATTATTAGTTTTCAAATTTGAAAGACAAATATCAATTATGATTTGATCATGAAAAATTTTAAACAATCATTTCAATACGAAAAATGCTAATTCAGGCGGTATCATTAATGTAAAAATTTGCGCTTTCCACCACGGAGAGTATATTGAAGTGGATTCTAACAAAAGTATTATTTTTTAGAATGACAGTAAATACAAGTTTGCACCATTACCTGTAAACTGATGCAGATTATAGAAAAGAAAGGACTGGTAAGCCGGAATCAGTCTGAAAGATAGTGGACAGAAGGCAGCAGGCAGAAATTTCCATTCTAAATTCTATATGCTGACTTCTTTTTTTTCAAAAACCTTTTTTCAAACGAGATATTTTTATATTTTTGCATCGCCTTTCAGGCAAACGGTTCCGTAGCTCAGCTGGATAGAGCAACGGCCTTCTAAGCCGTAGGTCCCAGGT
>CAZWHH010000384.1:0-2969 GCA_964633615.1 uncultured Bacteroidales bacterium
TGTACGCTTTGTTGTATTCGATGTACCGTATATTGTTCCAGTGGTAAAAATAGAGAAGAGTGGCCTCACCTGCATATATTACGGGAACTTTCCAGTATTTTTTGTTGTAGATCTGTCCAAGTCCGGGAAGGAAAGTAGACATCAGGGCGGCTTTTTTCGGGGAATGTTCTTTGAAATCCTGATTCGACGGGACTTTTGTATTATTTGCCTGCTGGTTGGTTGAATCTTGTACCTGGGCCTGTGAACTATGGGAGGAAATGAGCAACATTGTGATCATTATGGTTCTCATCATATTTATTATGAATTTGTGTTGTCTTTCTCTCATATTGGGCAAATTGAGTGTTAATTAGTTTAGCAGCACAGGCTTTGTATTAAGCTGACGTTTTAACATTGAAAGTTTGTTAACGCAAATATGAGCAATTTTGGTATAAATATGATTACTTTTCCTTATTATTTTAATTTTTGTAAGAAGAAGCAGGTTTTTAACCCGGATAATTCATGAATCATGCAGGATAAATTTTGAGAATTAAAGAGCAGATGTGTTTAATTTATGGCTCAGTAAAGAATAAAAAACTGCCGGATGTATTTGTAATCCGGCAGTTTTATCCTTAAAAAAAGAAACTCTGCTATAAAGACTGATGATTTATTTTGATTCCTTTCCTAAAAGGGACATGATCCTTTCCAGATCTTCATCTGATTTAAAAGGGATGACGATTTTTCCTTTTCCATTGTTACTGCGTTTAAAATCTACATTTGTATTTAAAAAGCTGGACAAATGATTTTTCACGTCCTTATATTCTTCCGGCAACTCTGGTTTCTTTGAGGAGGACTTTTTAGCCGTGGGTTGGTTCAGGTTTCGAATGACTTCTTCTGTTGCTCTTACAGAGAGTCCTTCGTCAATGATCCGGTAATATGCTTTTAGTTGTTTTTCATCGTCCTCGATATTGATCAGGGCTCTTGCATGACCCATGGATATTTTTTTATCGCGGATACCCAGTTGAATCTCGGCCGGTAATTTCAGGAGTCTGAGATAATTGGAAATTGTGGCTCTTTTCTTGCCCACTCTTCCGCTAAGGTTTTCCTGGGTAAGCCTGCACTCTTCAATAAGTCGCTGGTAACTTATGGCAACTTCTATGGCATCCAGGTCTTCCCGCTGAATGTTCTCCACAAGGGCCATTTCCAGCATAGCCTGGTCATCTGCGATACGGACAAAAGCCGGTATTTTACTCAGGTTTGCCATTTTTGCAGCCCGGTATCTTCTTTCACCTGTAATTAACTGGTATTTGCCATCATCGACCTTTCTTACTGTAATAGGCTGAATTACACCCATTTCCTTAATTGATCCGGCCAGTTCATTAAGTGCTTCTTCGCTAAAATTTGTTCTTGGCTGGAATGGATTCACTTCAATTAAGTTTATATTTATCTCATTGACTGTATCAGCGGAGAAATCTCCTGAATTCCCCGCGTCTTCTATCAATGCTCCAAGCCCTCTTCCTAATGCATTTCTTTTTGCCATTTTTGTTGGATTTTAATTGCCAATAATAAATAGTTTATGGATTTACTCCATTACTTTATTTTCGTTTTTAATCTTGGTCTGGTCGTTTTTCTGAAGCAATTCCCTGGCCAGGTTGAGGTGGTTTACAGCCCCTTTTGATTTGGCATCATACATTACCACTGGTTTTCCGTAACTGGGGGATTCTCCCAGTTTAATGTTTCTCTGGATAATTGTATCAAAGACCATGGATTGAAAATGTTTTCTTACTTCTTCAACAACCTGATTGGATAACCTTAGCCTTGCATCATACATTGTAAGTAGGAAACCCTCTATTTCCAGATCTGTGTTTAAGCGATTCTGAATGATTTTAACGGTATTAAGGAGTTTTCCGAGCCCCTCGAGTGCAAAATACTCACATTGAACCGGAATAATAACTGAATCGGCTGCAGTAAGTGAATTTACTGTGATTAACCCAAGAGAAGGGGAACAATCGATCAGTATAAAATCATAATCATCCCGTATTTTATCGATTACTTTTTTCAGCATGTATTCCCTGTTGGGTTGGTCCAGCATTTCTATCTCTGAGCCTACCAGATCAATATGTGATGGAATAATATCCAGTCCTTCGGTATCGCTGTGAAGCACGATGTTTTTCGGATCAATATCCTCGGTCAGGCATTCATAAATGCTTGTTTTTATGGAACGTATGTCAAAACCCGTCCCGGAAGTAGCATTTGCCTGTGGATCCGCATCTACGATGAGTACCTTATATTCAAGAACAGCGAGACTGGCTGCCAGATTTATTGCCGTTGTTGTTTTTCCAACTCCACCTTTTTGATTTGCTAAAGCGATTACTTTTCCCATATAATTGATTTTGTGGTTACTGAATTAAATTTGGCTTCTTTTAACCTATTTCAAAAATACAATTTTATGGATGATAAATTTTACTTTGCCATAAGATTTGTGAACAATATTTTTGCAGTTATTAACAAATTATTAACAAGAGCGGTTAATAATTTTTGAGTTCCTGAATAGTAGCTTATTGTTTTAAAGTATCAGGCTTCACAGATTCCAGGACTTCCTGCAGTAATTTTTCTTTGTCCACAGGAATCACACCTGCTTTTTCGCAAACCTGACCCCCTCCAATATTGCATATTTCGGCAGTTGCCCAGGGCGATAACCCTACTGCCATACAAACACCAGCGATACCGATTACCGTATCCCCGGCCCCTGAAACATCTGATATATCTCTTACTCTGGCAGGAGTTTGTTTATAGGTGTCCTTGTTGCTCAGGAATATGCCCTGTTCTGAAAGGGTAACCATCATCCATTCAATGCTTTGTTCTTTATGCATCAATTGAGAAGCCAAAAATATTTTTTCATGGTCTTTTTTATCGAGGGTTAGGTTTTGTCCCTGCACCAATTCTTTAAAATTGGGCTTAAAGAGCGTTACATTTTTGTAGTGGTTATAATT
>CAZWHH010000385.1:0-2966 GCA_964633615.1 uncultured Bacteroidales bacterium
TCACTCATTCCAAACACTGCGCCAAAAATACTGAACATAAGCATAATAAAAGTGATGATCACATTATCCACCCCGAAAATTCTGAAGAATTTCCAGTGTTCTATGCGTTTGGTAAATCGAAGAAAAGAATAAATACCGACATCAATGGCTTTGCTTTCATTCATAATCCAAAATGCACCACCAATAAGTAAAATAAAGATTATAATATTTGATTTATCCACAAAACCATCAAATATGGAAGAAAAAACCTGCCACGTCTGCGGTTCATTTTCTACATATTGAAAAGAATCGCTTTCTATCACAACCCGGGTAGTTCCGTCAGGAAGAGGTTTCTCTGTTCTCTCAAACTCACCACCGGGAACGATCCAGGTTAATATGGCTGCTAAAACAATAATTGAAAAGACAATTACATACGTGTGAGGGATCTTCTTCTTTTTAAACATAACTACAATTGAATTTAATCATTTTAAAAGTTGTCATTAAGATGAGCAAAAATATTAATTTTCTTTAATTTTAAAATGTTCTCCGGGCAAGTATGTGCTTAATTTTTTACAACAACAAGAACGATAGATAAACAAGATCCCTTCCTTAGCAGGTAAGATATGACTCTATGCTTTTTCTCATTTTTTTATGGGGACAGATACTTATAGTTATCTTTTTGCTTTAGAAAATTCTACTTTACCAAATTTTGAAGATGTTATTTTCTATAGCCCCGTCCTAAAGAGGCTGTGTAAATGCAAATTAATTGGGTGGCAGATAACTGACTTACCAAGTCATTCATGGCGTGGTCTCAAGCTGTAATCCCTGCTTGAACCGGCTTTAGCCAGGAAAATTCATTAAAATAGCTAATAAAAGTAAAATAATTTCCGGGCTAAAAGCCCAGAGAAGCAACAGCCGCTCAACCACCGCCATAAATGGCGGCGTAATTCAGGCTTTTGGCTGGCATTCCAAAGGAAAATTTACAGATTTAGCGACAATTATTTCGATATAATAACATGATAAAATTCTATTTTCACACAGTCTCTAAAGGACGGGGCTATGAAACACAAATAACTAATTTGCTAAAGCAGGACAAAATCAAAACAGGTATTATGTTTGAAAAACCTCAGTCTAAACTTAAACCTAACGGGTTTTGGAAACCTGGATGATTTGCATAATAATTATTCATTGCCTTTTGTATATATGTTGCAGATGAGGGTTTTATTTCACAGTGAAGGACATTCCATCATAACCCAGTTGGATATTGTTTGGGAGTTCTGAATTCACCTCTTTATGTAATCCCATTTGGTGACTAATATGGGTAATAAATGTTTTCCTTGGACTTAATTCGTTTGCAATACTCAAGGCTTCGTTTAGTGTAAAATGGGAAATATGTTTTTTCCTGCGAAGGGCATTAATTACTAAGTACTTAACTCCGTATATTTTTTCTTTCTCGCTTTCAGGGATATAATTGGCATCGGTAATATAAGCAAAATCGCCTATTCTAAAACCCAGAACAGGCAATTTATAATGGTAAACCCTGAAAGGAATTATCTGAGTATTGCCAATATAAAATTCATTCAGATCAATTGTATTCAGACTTAATTCAGGAACACCCGGGTATCGGTTTTCTCCAAAAGCATAGGGCATTGTTTGTTTCAAGGCATTCAACACACGTTCCTCTGCATAAATCTGCATACTTTTGCGATTAATAAAATTAATGGGACGAATATCATCTAAACCGGCAATATGATCTCTGTGCTCATGGGTATATACAACAGCATCTATATTTCTTACTTTTTCCCTGAGCATTTGCTGCCGGAAATCAGGTCCGGTATCTATAACCAGGGTCAATTCTTCATTTTCTAACATAACCGAAGTTCTCAAACGCTTGTCCTTATAATCACCTGATTGACATACCTTGCAGTTACAGCCAATAACCGGCACTCCCTGGGACGTTCCTGTTCCTAATATTGTTATCTTCACAAAAATTATGTTTTAATTATCTGAACAAATACAATCTAACAAATATATTTTTCTTATTATTAAACAATTAATTTCTATTCATGAATATCCTTTGTTTCAATTCAGCTCTGTTGGTTAAGAATAACAAATATAATAAAACTATAACAGCTAAAACAGCTGAGGGTACAGCTGCCTCTTTCCCAAAAACAGTAAAGGCAGTGACAACACTAAAACCTGAGCTTTTTATCGTTAATAACAGGGTTTCAGTTTTAATTTTTTCCCTGCTGTTCCCAGATCTTTTCCTGAAATATTCAAATAAACTCCCAATTCCAAAAGTGGCTGTAAACAATACTAATAATACAAGGAATAAAACTTTCAGGTTCGTAAAAAACACTTCGTAATTTAATCCTACAGCTGTGAAAATAATAAGAGCAAAACCAATATCTACCATTTTTCCCCTTACTGCTTTCACCCATTTAAAAACAGGTTTCCATAATAAAAGCCTTGATAAAAACAATGGTACAACAATGAGCTGAATCATCAGAACCAATAAATCCAATGTAGATACGGTACCTGATCCTTCAGTAAAAAAACCAATAATGAGAGGGGTTAAAATAACAGAGGCAAAGAAAGCTCCCATCACACCTATGATTGAATATTCAACATCTCCTTTCATAATACCGGCAAAAGGAATAATAGCCACACCAGGCGGAGCAATAGCAATTACAAGGAAACCATAGAATAATTCTCGTGTGGGCATCAATATCCATGAAAGAAAAATAATTACAGTACCAAAAAGCAAATAATTTAAAAAAACACCCCTAAGCATAGGTTTAATCACTTTTTTCAATGGAAGCAAAGATTTTGCCTGTATTCCTGTCATTGAAAACAACATGGTAACCATTAATATATATATAGTATAAGGTTTCAGGGCAGTTGCCAAATCGCCTATTGCAAAACCCAGAACAACTGCCATGATAAGAATAAAATTTCGATTGAGTAAGATATTTAATACATTAGTC
>CAZWHH010000386.1:0-2963 GCA_964633615.1 uncultured Bacteroidales bacterium
TCTATGGCATGGCCAGGGTAGAAGATAATTTTGTTATGCTGCTTGATATGCAGAAGGTACTGAATGCCGAGGAGCTTGCGGATTTAGCAGAGCAAGCCGGGGAATCTTCAGCAAATCAGGTTTCATGAGATAAGAACTAAATATCAACTAATAAATAAAAATGCATTGATTATGAAATGGAAAGATTTTAAACTAGGATCAAAATTTTTTATAGCCTTCGGGCTGGTAATAGCGCTCCTGATTTTTGTTGCCTATTGGGCAATAAATGGCATCGGAGGAATTGTAGGCAATGCCGAAGAGGTAATTGAAGGCAACAAGCTCCGCACCGAAATAGAAGAAAAATATGTAGATCATCTCAAATGGGGAAGCGATGTGAGCAAACTTTTAACTGATGCTGAAACCAAAACTCTCCATGTGGAGACCGACCATCACAAATGTGCGTTTGGTAAATGGTATTATGGGGAGGGAAGACAACATGCCGAGAAACTGGCTCCCGAGTTAAAATCTCTTTTTGATGAAATTGAAGACCCGCACATGAAGCTGCACGAATCTGCAGTAAAAATTGACGAGGCTTTTGTTCAGGCTGAAAGACAATTAAGCGCCCAACTGAGGGAGGCCAAAACCGATCATTTGGCATGGGCACACACTGTGAAAGATGTATTGGTGAGAAACCAGCAGATTGATCAGATAGAGGCAGAGAAAGACCCCACTCAGTGTAATTTTGGTAAATGGTTCTATTCCGATGAGGTGGATCAATTGCGAAGAGAATACCCCGAGTTTGCAAGACTCATGGATAAGATTGAGAAGCCACACAAAGAACTGCACGAAAGCGTAAAAACCGTGGAAAAGCATTTTCAGTCCGGCAATATTCAACAAGGCAAGAATTATTACATGAACTTTACCAAGCCCAAGGCTTACGAAGTCCTTGACTTGATAGATAATGTGATTGCCTGGAACGACAATAATCTGGAGGGAATGGATAAGGCCAATCAAATTTATGAAGAGGAAACCATGGCGCATTTGAATCAAGTAGGAAATCTCTTTGATGAAATTGTGGAATCCAGTGCAGATTACATCATGACAGATCAGGCTATGCTTCATGAGGCGGATAACACCCGGAACGGGGTTGTTATTTTTAGTATTATAGCTGCTATCGCAGGTATTATCCTGGCTTATGTTATTGCAAGGGGCATCATTAATCCGATCAACAAAGGAGTGAAGTTTGCCCAGGAAATCTCCAAAGGAAATCTTGAAGCTGATGTAGATGTGGATCAGAAAGATGAAATTGGAATTCTTGCCAAAGCGCTTAGGGATATGGCTGATAAATTGAAAGATATTGTTGGAAATATCCGTGCCGGAGCAGATAACATAGCCGCCGCCAGTCAGCAGATGAGCTCAAGCTCACAGGAAATGTCACAGGGTTCCAGCGAACAGGCTTCCTCTGCTGAAGAGGTATCTTCTTCCATGGAAGAGATGACTTCCAACATTCAGCAGAATACGGATAATGCCCAGCAAACAGAGAAGATATCATTGAATGCTGCCGAAAGTATCAAGAAAGGAAATGATGCAGCACAAAATTCTGTTGAATCCATGAGGGAGATCGCTGATAAAATTTCCATCATTAATGATATTTCCTTCCAGACCAACATTCTGGCTCTGAATGCAGCAGTTGAGGCAGCACGTGCCGGTGAACACGGCAAAGGCTTTGCTGTGGTAGCTGCTGAAGTAAGAAAACTGGCAGAGCGAAGTGCAGAGGCTGCAAGGGAGATTGATGAAAAATCCAAATCTGGTGTGGAAATTTCAGAGGAAGCCGGAAGACAACTTGCAGAAATTGTCCCGGAAATAGAGAAGACATCGAAACTGGTACAGGAAATTACAGCGGCCAGCAATGAGATGAACAGTGGGTCCGATCAGGTGAACAGTGCAATCCAGCAACTGAACCAGGTGACCCAGCAAAATGCTGCTTCATCCGAAGAACTGGCTACAAGCGCTGAAGAATTATCCAGCCAGGCCGATCAGCTCAAGCAGATTGTCTCTTTCTTTAGGGTGGGAGAAGAATCCGCCCAGGGTACCACTCAACAGTTTCAGTTTACATCGCATGCGAATACAAAAAACGGAGGCAACGGGCAAACTCAGCAGGCCAGTCAACATACACAGCCTCAGGCCACTGCTCAAAAACCAACCCAGCCTGTTCAAAACAGCGGACAGCAAGGTCAACAAAACCAGCAAAATAAAACACAGCAGGGAGTCGACCTGAAAATGTATAACCAGAAAGAGGATGACAACGAGTATGAAAATTATTAGACAAGCCTCAGCTTAAAAATAATTACAGGAAATTAAACCTGCCAGTCTCATAACCTGGCAGGTTTTTTTATTAAAAAAATCGTCTTCCGGATTTGTTATAGTAGAATTAAATTTTTCATTAAGTATTTATACCTGTTTTTATTTCCTTTTAATCGGAACCTTAAGTATTTATACTCTATAAAGTTTTTTAAAAATTTAATAGTTAGGTTTATAATATGTATTTAAGATATAAAGGTTTGAATATCTGAGATTTATATTATTACCTGAATTTTAGAGAAATAGAACTTTCCTTCCGGTAGTTTATTTTGCTTGTATGCTTGTTTGAAAAATAAAGTTAGTCTTATATTTTGTTGATAATCAGTGTTTGTGAAAATGTTGGGTACATTTACCTGATTGTTTAATTCAGGTAAAAATACGCTATTACGCTTTTACTTCTATTTGTAGCTTGCAGCTAGAAAATATATTAATTCTTTAAAATTAAAAAGTGGAGGTATACATGGAAGAAAAAAAACAGGCAACGAATTCTTACCTGACATTTAAGCTGGGAGATGAAGAATTCGGCGCTCACGTGTCCCAGGTGCTTAATATCCTGGAGATGACCAGGATTACGGAAGTACCCAAAACTCCCGAATACATGAAAGGGGTGATCAACCTTCGGG
>CAZWHH010000387.1:0-2961 GCA_964633615.1 uncultured Bacteroidales bacterium
AACACCTTTTCTGCAATATCTACAGACAATGATGCGATCTGGTTTTTAATCTCTTCTACCTTATCCTGCTTTTGTTTTTCAAGCTTTTTATAAGTATCCTGCATAATCTTATCAGCTTCTCCCTGGGCTTGTTTTTTTGCGTCTTCTATAATTTTATTTTTTGTGTCTTTAGCTTCTTTTAGCATATTCGCCCTTTCTGTTTTTGCAAGGGCAATGATCCTTTCGTTACCAAATTCTATTTCTGCGAGTTCTTTTTTTGCTTTTTTAGCCACATCCAACCTTTGTTGAATTGTTTTTTCTCTTTCTTTTAAAGCATTCAGGATTGGTTTCCAGGCAAATACTCGTAAAATTAGCAGAACCAATCCAAAAACAATGATCATCCAGAAAAGAACGCCTAATTCAGGTCTTATAAGTTCCATAATCTATATTTTTGTATTCTGGTTAATAAGATCAAATAAATATTGGTCTTGTTTTTAATGTTTAAAAACTTTACAGTCCAGCGAACTGCTGAGACTGTAAAGTAAAGCTTTGTTATACGAATAATATCAACAAGCAAACAACCACCGCGAAGAAGGCTACTCCTTCAATAAGTGCAGCCGAAACAATCATACTCGATCTAATGTCGCCTGCTGCTTCCGGTTGCCGGGCAATTGATTCTAATGCAGTGGCACCGATGCGGCCAATACCAATTGCTGCAGCGATGGCTGCAATTGCCGCACCAAAACCTGCGCCTAATTTGGCAATTGCCGCTCCGGCTGCGGCTTGAAGTAATACGGTTAAACTAATCATAATGTTGAGTTTTAAATTAAAAAATATAATTTTTTGTCAATGTGCTGGTTCTTCCACAGCCATTCCAAAATAGATGGCCGACAATATGGTGAATACATAGGCCTGTATAAAGGCCACTAAAAGTTCCAGTAATGTTAAAAAGATCATAAAAAGTACAGAAACCACAGACACCCCATAACCAAGGGCCGGGCTTATATTTCCAAAAACAAAAATAAGACTCAGGAAACCTAAACTAATGATATGACCGGCTGAAATGTTGGCAAAAAGTCGGATCATCAACACAAACGGTTTAATAATGATTCCCATAAATTCTATGATAGGAATAAGGGGTATGGGAATTTTAAGCCACCAGGGTATTGCCGGTGGATTAACAATTTCTGTCCAATAGTGTTTGTTTCCACTTATCGTTAACATGAGAAAAGTAAAAAGCGCCAAGGACATAGTAACCGTAATATTTCCGGTCACATTGGCACCAGCCGGAAAAATGGGGATTAACCCCAATAAATTGTTCAGAAAAATAAAGAAGAAAATAGTTAGAAGGAAAGGGGTGAATTTTTCATATTTATCTTCTCCAATATTGGGACGTGCAATGTCATCGCGCACAAAAATGATAAGAGGTTCTAAAAGGGACTGTAATCCTTTCGGAGGTTTGTTTGGTTGATTCTTATATGAACGGGCAATTGAGATAAAGATAATAATCATTAAGAGGCCTGCAAAAGTTGCCCCCGCGACTACTTGAGTAAAGGATAAATCCAGGGGTTTATTTTCTTTCACCTGTCCCTTACTGTCGAGTTCCACGATTTGCCCTTTATTGGGTTCTGTGTGGGCAATTTTAAAGTTTTTATAGGCATCGTGCCCGTGATTAAATTTGTTTGAGAGGAAGGCAAACCATCCGCGGTCTTTGCTATACAGAATTACCGGCAAGGGGACAGAAATATGTTTGTCTTTGATCGTGCAGATATGCCAGCTGTAATGGTTGACTACGTGATCAATAATGATCTCACCAGCATCGATTTTTTCTTCCTGGTGTGAATTATTTTTCGGGGAATTCTTTTCTGAAGCGCTCGTGAAAGAGGAGGAAGAAAAAACAAACAGAAGGCTTAAAATTGTGATTGTGAGTATTTTATATTGAATTCTTTGCATAGTTTCACCTTTGTTCTTTACAAAAATATACAATTTTACGATACGGTATTCTCCGAAGATATAAAAAAGGCGGTGATTTAAATCAATCCCGCCTTCTGTTTTATAGTGTTAAAAGTCAAGTATCTCCTGATATTACTTAGTTTGCCTTCTAATTTTTACTAATTATAAATAATTATGCGAGGCCTTGACTTATCAGGAATGTGGCAGCAAAAGCAATAATTGCATACAATTCCGGGAATACAGCTAAAATCAGCGTATTACCAAATACATCGTGACCTGAACCGATTCCTGCAATGCCATTGGATGTTACAGTTCCCTGTTTCATGGCCGAAAGTAAACCCACGAAACCAAGGAATAATCCCATAGAAAGTACCGCTACTCCGTTGTACATGTCCATCCCAGGGGTCACCAGACCATATAATTTGTCGATAACAAAGTACCCGGCAAAACCATACAATCCCTGAGTTCCAGGTAATGCACTTAGTAACATGTAATTTCCAAACTTGTCCGGGTTCTTTTTTAATGCACCTATGGAGGCGTTACCTCCCATAGATACTCCAATGGCGCTTCCTATTCCGGTCATCGCGATCATGATCGCTAATCCTGCATAAGCTAAAATAACTGGTGTATTCATAAATTTTCTTTTTAAAAGTTTTTATTTTGAAAATGGTTTATATTTTTTTCCTCCTCCGGTAAAACCGGCATTTTTGTAGAATTCAACAAAAGTTAAACGAAGCGGGTGAACAAAAGCTCCCAGTGAAGCCAGGAATATGTTTAATCCATGCCCGATGAGCAGCAGAATAATAAAAAACAACCATCCTACATAATCAATGGCCAGGAACTGTATTGCAATCTGATTAAAAACCAGTCCTAAAATGGCGCTGGATATTCCCAGGGCGAACAGCCTGATGTATGAGAGCATGTCCCCGAAGACTCCGGTTACCATGTTGTAAATGTCGTAAACTCCCAACCCTATGCTTGCAAAAACATTTTTGCTCGGATCGTTAAAGATGAGAATCAATCCTAAAC
>CAZWHH010000388.1:0-2944 GCA_964633615.1 uncultured Bacteroidales bacterium
TCATATCAGTTTTTATGCCCTTCGGAAAAGTTGGTTTGCTCTTTGGAATTTATCTGATTACTGCTTTTTTAGGGGCTTACATAGGAAACAAAGCAGCTGTTGCGCTTATTTTTCCAATTTCTTTGACAATGGCAGCAAACCTTGGCCTGCCACCAATGCCTTTTATCCTGGTTGTTTCATTTGCTGCGGCAGCTAATTTTATAACCCCTATCGGGTATCAGACAAATTTAATGGTTTACGGTCCAGGTGGATACTCTTTTAAAGATTTTTTCAGACTCGGAATGCCTTTGACAATTATTTATATGTTGGTTACTATCACCATTCTAAGTCTTATGTATTTTAAAGTTTAATAGATTATGAATAACGAAGATTTTAAATCACTATTGACTATCGCTGCAAAAGCTTCACTGGAAGCTGGTAAAACAATAAATAAGATCTATGAAGGTACGGATTTTGAAGTGGAGCAAAAAGAGGATGAGACACCCCTGACCATTGCTGACAGAAAATCGCATGAAATTATAAGTGAATATTTGAAAGATACCGGCTTTCCGGTTCTAAGCGAAGAAGGAAGAGATATTCCTTATACGAAAAGAAAGAATTGGAATGTTTTCTGGTTGGTGGATCCACTGGATGGAACTAAAGAGTTTATTAAAAAAAATGGTGAATTTACAGTGAATATTGCTCTTATAAATAGGGGAGAACCGATTTTAGGAGTTGTTTTTGCTCCTTATGTCCGCGATCTTTATTTTGGATGTAAAAAGTTTGGCGCCTATAAATTGGAAAATATTTCAGATGAGTGCTGTGAATTTACCGATTTGAATGAATTGATGAAAAAAGGTTTTAATCTGCCACTTACAGGGAAACATTCTGATTTTGTGGTGGTGGCCAGCCGTTCTCACTTAAATGAAGATACCCGGAAATATATCGATTCCCTGAAAAAAGTATATGGTGATATTAAGTTTATTTCAAAGGGTAGTTCATTAAAAATATGTATGGTAGCCGAGGGGTCAGCAAATATTTATCCACGTTTTGCTCCAACAATGGAATGGGATACAGCCGCAGGTCATGCTGTTGCTGTTGCTGCAGGTTTTAAGGTAACACGGAAAGACGAAGTTACCCCTTTGAAATATAATAAAGAAGAATTGACAAACCCCTGTTTTATTGTAAAAGAAAGTGGATTGTAAATAAACTTTTTTCTTTTATTGAACTCTAATTAAACACAACTTTTTCGGGTTGTGTTTTTTTATTTAAACGCGAGGAGATGAGAAAAGCAAAAGACGATTTTATAGCAGGTCATTTTTCTACATTTTTTGCCTTTTTAATTTGGGGCATTTTACCTGTTTTCTGGAAACAACTTAAGCATGTGCCTCCACAGGAAATTCTTGCACACAGAATATTCTGGGCGTTTGTTTTTTTATTGCTAATTCATTTTATATCCCGAAGAAAAGAGATCTTTGAATTAATTAAAATCAGGAAAAAACGAAATTCAATTTTTCTAACTGCAGCACTCATTTCAATCAATTGGATGGTTTTTATCTTTGCTGTTAACACAGACCGTATTGTGGATGCAAGTCTGGGTTATTTTATAAATCCACTGGTAAGTGTTTTTCTGGGACTTATATTCCTGAAAGAAAAGATGAATTTACTGAAAATCATTGCTGTTGGATTTGCCATTACAGGAGTGTTGTACCTCACTCTGGATTATGGTAAATTTCCATGGATTTCGATTGCACTGGCTTTATCTTTTGGTTTTTACGGAATGTTTAAGAAAATTTTTAATCTTAATTCGCTTAACAGCATTATGATAGAGACTATGATGCTCAGTATTATAGGTGTAGGTTACCTGGGTATGCTCGCAGCACAGGGAACCGGCCATTTTTTTGCACACTCTGCCCGGACTGATATACTCCTGATTATTTCTGGTTTTGTAACAATGCTTCCTTTATTTCTTTTTGCAGAGGGAGCTCGTAGAATCCCTCTGGCCAGTGTAGGTTTTATACAATATTTTGCCCCCACACTGATGCTGATAATAGGAGTTTTTATCTATAATGAACCTCTTACAAAAACCTACCTGGTAAGCTTTGTTCTTATCTGGACAGGACTGGCAGTCTATACTTATAACCTTTTTCGCACAAATCAAAAGAAAAGAAGGTTGAAAAAAATCAAGTATGTATAATCCGGACCTTTTTGTTAAAGATTTTCTTCAACCAGAGAAATTTTGAATAATATTGGGTATATCTAACAAATAGCCGGCGAATAAAAGAATTACTATTATTAGAACCCATTTTACAAAAGAATTGCCCCTGCTAATGGCCATATCTGATCCTACCAGCCCCCCAAAAACATTACCAATGGCAGCGATTAAGCCAATACTATATTCCACGTGTCCGTTGAGCATAAAAACGGCTAAAGCAAACGGGCTGTACAAAAAGACGATTAGTATTTTTATAGCATTCGCTTTTACCAAATCATATCCGGCAATCAGTACAATCGCTGATAAGAGAATGATGCCTACTCCAATGTGAATAAATCCTCCATACAGTCCTATCAGGAAAAAAATCAAAAATTGTCCATATGTGGTTTTTTTCTGAATAAGATGTTTTTGGTCTTCCAGCCATTTTTTGGGATTAAAAAACAATGAAAGCAACATGATAGCCAGTACAATAACAATAATGATCTTGAAAACATCTTCATTGATTGTAGCGGCAATCTGTGCCCCCAGGATTGATCCTATCACAACGGGAATGGCGAGCATACTTCCTTTTTTTAGATCAAGAAACTTGTTTCTTTTAAAGTTGAGTCCGGCAACAAGTGTCTGCATAACCACACCAAGCCTGATCGTTCCATTGGCAATATTTGCAGGCAAACCAAGCATCATGAAAAGTGAATAAGTTATTACGGTACCACTCCCTGCAATCGTATTGATAAACCCTACCAGAAATCC
>CAZWHH010000389.1:0-2931 GCA_964633615.1 uncultured Bacteroidales bacterium
GGACAAAGAGCTTTTGATGTATGAATCGGACAAACAACATAATTTTTATAACAAACCCGTAAAAAACACAGTTTTATCTGATTATTATAGTACCTCTCCTGATTCAGCTTATGTGTTTTATGTTTTTTCTTATGGATGTCCGCATTGCTGGAACTCCATTGAGAATGTCAGGAGTTACCAAAAACATGGGATTGTTGATAAATCTGTTTTTATCTCAACCGGTTCCGGGCAGTATAAAAAGAATTTTTATAAATATTATCCGCATTTGAATGTCCGGGAGATTACCTCTGAAAAAATCGGGCAAATGACTGATAAAGTGCCTGTTGCTTTTTTTGTAAAGAATGATACCATAAAGAGAATTATTCATTCGGAAATGCCTTCGGGTCATTTTCTGAAATCATTTAATAACCAATAAATAATTGCTTATGAGAAAAACAACATTAAAAAGTTTGCGGAATTTAGTATTAGTTGTTTCAGTAGTTGCTTTAACTGCTTATGGCATGACCTCCTGTTCTTCTGCATGGTGGAATTGCCCGGATGATGAAGAATGTCCTTCTGATACTCCATGGTGGGGAGGAGGAGATTACTGTTATTCCTCACAAAGTTATTGTGAAGATTATTATGATGAGTGTTGGGATTGCAGTTAATGCTTTGTGAAAATTTTTAATGAGGTTGTCTGAAAAGTATGAAAATAGTTTTTTAGACAACCTCATGATATTTTTATTTTGTACGTGTTAATATTTACAATTTATAGAATCAGGAGAATACCTGGTATTACTTTTGCTCAAGATTATTTAAAGTATTCTTTAATTCTTTCATGGCTTTAGCAGCTTGTTCAAAGTTCCCCTCCCCGGTGTGTTTCAGATAATTATTCAGTGCTTTGTTTGCCTGACGGATTAGTTCCTCTGCACCTTTTGACTTTTCTTCGCTTTTTTTCAATGGTAATTTGGGCTTTACTTTTTCTGAATAGATCCCTTTCAGGGCATCCTGAAAATTATCCGCATAACTGAGTTTGTCGTTATGCATTATAGCCACCAGTCTAAGTTCAGGGTAAGCGGCTGTTTCCGACTGCAGATAAATAGGTTCCACATAGATGATCGTTTGATTTACCGGGATGGCCAGCACATTTCCCCGGATTACGTTTGATCCTCTCTGATCCCATAATGACAGCTGTCCGGAAAGTTCAGCATCCTGATCAATTTTGGTTTCTACTTGTTGTGGTCCTAAAATACGTTTTTCTTTTGGAAATTTATACGCCAGAAAGTCGCCATAGTTTTCATCATCACACATACCTGCAATCCAGCCAATAAGAACCTGTCTGTTTTTAGGGGTAAAGGGTTGCATTAGCACATATTCTGGTTTGTTTGATTCCGGTCTTTCCCAGATAATATAATAGGGTTCTACAGGCGTTATGGATCCGTGGTATTTTTCGGTAGCGCGGACCCAAAGATCTTCCTGATTATAGAAAACTTCGGGGTCTGTCATATGATATTTGGCGTAAACTTGTCCCTGGATCAGCATTTTATCGATCGGATACCTGATATGTGACCGGAGTGCTTCAGGCATTTCTTCTTTTTCCTGGAACATATCCGGAAATATTTTTTGCCAAACTTTGATGATCGGATCTTCCTCATTGAAAACATAAAAATTCATGTTACCATTGTAAGCATCGATTATAATCTTCACGGAGTTTCTTATGTAATTAATCCCATGTAAATGGCTGGCAACCTTGGTGTTTAATTCTCTTTTGATATTTCCTTCCTTGAATTCGATTGTTTCTCTTGAATCATAGTTGCTGCTGTAGGGGAAAGATTTTGAAGTCGTATAAGCATCTATTACCCAATGTAGTTTGCCATCTGCTAATACAATGTAGGGATCCTTATCAAATTTCAGAAATGGAGCGATTTTAGTCACCCGTTCTCTCACGTTTCTGTTAAACATGAGTCGGCTTTCCTTATTTGAATAGCCAGAGAAAAAGAACCGGGTTCCGTCAAATTTCCATCCATATAAGAATTTACGCCAGAGGTTTTTTAGCACGACTCCTCCGGATCCATCGTAATTGTTATACACATTTTCATCACCACTGGGATAATCAAATTCTTCTTCCTCCGAATTACTTACTACGTGGGAGCTTATTACTTCTCCATAGTAAATTTCGGGTCTGGTCACTTCTAATTCCGGATATTTATGTTTGGGAGGAATGTCTCTTATTAATAAATTGGGCAGTCCGTTTTCAGTAAATTCGTTTACTTTGGTAAGAGTTATACCGTATCCGTGTGTGTATTTAAATCTTTTATTTACAAAAGACTGACTCTGCTGGGGAAGATTCCCAATCTCCATCTCTCTTGCTGAAACCATAACTTGTTGGTAAGTACTGTCAATATAATACCTGTCTATATCAATGTTTTTAAATTCATAGTAAAGACGTATTTCCTGGAACTGTTTATATACTTCATCCAATGCCCTCCAATCCCATAATCTGATGTTGTTAAAAACCCCCGGGTTATCGGTAACCATCTGTTGGTTAAATACATCGGAAACCGGATATTCTTTTTCTTCAATATTGTTCAGTTCATACGCGTAACGCGTTAAATTTATATTGTTTTTAATATAAGGTCTTTCCATGGTAATTTCATTTGGTTCAACACTTAACCATTGAAATCCACTGGGCACTATACTTAAAATCAGTAGCCAAATGGCCAGCATGAGACCGAAAAGTGAACCAAAGACTGCCGGTGTGTGTTTTTCAGGTGGTACGTTGTACTTACGGAGATACCTGGCTATTTTTTTTCTCCATGCAGGCAGGGAAAAAGCGAGTCCGATTATAAGGGTAATAATGGCTGTAATGGTTAATCCCGGTAGTTTTACGTGTACATCGGTCCATCCCGGTCCGGATACTGCTCCCAGATCGGAATATAAAATATCAAAGCG
>CAZWHH010000390.1:0-2927 GCA_964633615.1 uncultured Bacteroidales bacterium
TTTTACATTCTGTTTTCGGATATCATTCAGGTAACCATCATTTGTTTCTCCAACCACCGGGTTTACCGATCGCACATTTTTATTTTCATATAAGGTGTATTGAATCAGTCCGTTGGCCACATTAAAAACAGAAAGTGTGTTGGTTAACGCGATAGGAGTTTCAAGGGTCCCCAGTTCTTTCACTTGTGTGTAACCGGCAAGTTTTCCAAAACCATTTCCGATATGAATGGCTGCAGGAACTTTCTGCCGGAATAGGTTTCCCGCATGAGGAAGAATCACGGTAACACCGGTCCGGTCGGAGTCGCCGGAAATAAGGGTTTTATGACCCACCCGAACATCGGGGACATCGGTAATTGAATTATATTTACCGGCAGGAAGCACTCCAGGTTGAAGACCCGCTTCACGAACCCGGGATTGAGCATATATATTAATGGATAACAACAAAAAAGCAAATGTAATGATATATTTTCCCATGAGTATAAAATTTGTTTATTCGTTTGACAGTCTAATGCTTATTCTCTTAAAACCTGCATTTTTAACTTTTCACATCGAACCTTTGTGTCTTATAAATAGGCGCTCTTTATGATGGTAAGTGAGTGGTTCATTGCTGTTTATCTGTTGAACGATAAATATTATTCCCCGGGTTTACATCCGGGATATATTTATTTCCGAGTTTAATTTTTTCTATTTTTTTGTTGGTCTTCACAGGTATTACCAATACATTTTTCCCCTTCCAGATAGAGGCGGATTGATGGTATGTAAAGTCTGTCTGGTCGGTGAATGTCAGAATAATATTTACCGGTAACGGCAGTTTGCCCGGTTTTTTTATGGTAATTTCATACATATTTTTCTTTTCTTCCACCTGATCTATGCTAAGGTCAGGATAACCGGCTTCGAAAAACCACCTTTTCCAATACCAATTCAGATTAATACGGGTTGACTCATTGATTGAATTAAAGAAATCGAAAGGAGTGGGGTGTTTTCCTTTCCATTGATCTATGTATTTAATCATGCATTCTTTGAATAAATTATCTCCCAGCATGTCTTCCAAAAAATATAAAGCCATGGCAGGCTTGGTGTAAAAATTAAAATAATAACTCCTGTCCTTCAGCATGGTAGAATTTGTGATGGTTGGGATATTCTTCTTTGTATTTGAAAATTTACTTATACGTTTTGCATATCTTTCTATTCGACTAAGAGAAGGCTCTGTTTGTCTTTGAAATTTATAAGGGATCATTGAGGCAAAAGCTTCATCCATCCAGGCATGCTCAGTTTCATTAGTTAGTACGAAGAAAGGAAAGTAGTTGTGTGCAATTTCATGTGCTGTCACGTCAACGGTTCTCCCTCGATTGTCGGCCGATGGATTATTGGCTATCATAGGATATTCCATTCCACTTGTTCCGTTAGTACCATTAAAAACGGTTACTGCAGGGAAAGGGTAGGGGTAGCCGGGAAGTTCATTTGATAAATAACGAAGAGTCTTCTTTGCCAAAGAGACTGTTTCCTTGAAATCTTCAGCGTCCGGGGGATAGGCAGATTCAATAAAGTATCTTTTGTCCGAATCCTTTTTAAGAGAGGCTCCGTCCCACAAATGATGATTGCTGATGGCAAAAGCTACATCAGGAACCTGCTTTGCTCTAAATTTCCAGGTTGAATCTGTAGTAACTGAATTTGTGGAATCATAATCGTTCATTCCTACGATCGAAACTACATTATCACTTGTTTGTGCAGTTAAAAATCTTTCGTATATCCTTTCTGACAAAACACCTTTGGGATTTTTAAGCATTCCTGTACCCCATACCAAATATCCCTCCGGGACTTTTACTGAATAATTATAATCTCCGATTTCCGAATAAAATTCAGAATTTCCCGTGTGCATATTTCTGTCCCAGCCCCCCAAATCATCATAAACAGCAATTTTTGGATACCATTGACCTAAAAAGAAAGCAGAATCATTTTTAGCTCCCATGCGGAGATCCGTTTTTGCCGGTATGCTGAAATCCCAGCTAATATCGATATTTATTAATTCAGAAGGAAAAAGAGGCTCTTCAAGATCAACAATAAGTTGGGTGCCTGAAATAGTATAATCTGAATACTGGCTGTTTCTTATCTTTATCATCTTTATATTAACCCCGGTGTGAATGTCATCAGGATGAACAGAAAAATCCCGTGAATTGCCTTTTTTATAAAGATTTTGATATAAATGGAACACAAGATTATTTAGCGTGTCGGGACTGTTGTTTTCATATCGGATCCTTTCATTCCCATATAATTTTTTTTCTTCAGGAAGGATCTCTGCAGCAATATTGTATGAAGCATAGTTTTGCCAGTACATTTTACCCGGCTTCCCCTTAGTACTTCTCGTACCTTTCTCCAAAGCCTCTGAGAATTGTTGTGTAAATGGCAGATCAACCTGACTGAACCCGGAAGAAGTCAGGAGAAATACCAGACAAAAAAAAGTGTATTTTTTAGCAGACATGTTGCAAAAGCTTTTGTATTTATTATTTTTGTATTAATGAATTCAAAGTTGTTGAAGATATAATATTTAAAATAATACTACAAATTAAGAGGAAACTTTTTATAATATTGAAAAAATATGAAAAATAAACCTTTAATAAACAATCGAGTTACCAACCGGATAGATAAAAATATAACAGGTTGGATGAGTAAAAACGGTCTTCTGTTATTGCGCCTGAGTATTGGAATTATTTTTTTCTGGTTTGGCTTTCTTAAATTTTTCCCCGGCGCAAGTCCTGCAGAGGGTTTGGCAGTAAAAACCATTGATCTTTTAACTTTTGGATTGTTTGAAGCCAGAACCATTCTGATCATCCTTGCGATCTGGGAATCTGTTATAGGATTGGGGTTAATTATCGGTTTCTATATGCGCGAAATATTGTTATTGCTGTTTTTGCAGATGCTGGGTACTT